>NZ_CP026095.1:3997500-4297500 GCF_004006295.1 Peribacillus asahii | reverse complement strand
TCTATACAGTGTGGGGAAGCAGTGTGAATGTAGTGGATGCTTTTTTATGGGGCTTGATTGGAATCGCGACACAAGTGGTAGCTTATTTAATCATTGAATATATTTTAACACCGAAAACAAATCTAGCGAAAAAGGTAGAGGAAGGAAACACAGCTGTCGGTTTTAGCTTATTTGCAGTCGGTATTACAGTTGGTCTAATTGTAGCGGGAAGCTTGACGTATTAATGGAAGAAGTAAAGGACGGCTCAGAAGGAAAATGAGTCGTCTTTTCTTACATTTATCACGTCTAGAATTTTTAAGGCTAGAATATGGTTGAGTAAAAAATTAACAACCTTATTTAACAGATTCATTTTAAAGCACATGGTTACATCATGTATGAATTATGTTATACTGTCATTGTCTGGATTCGTTTTAATTGCTGGAATAGTTTGTGATGTTATTCACATGTTGTTTAATGGGAAGGAAACATAGGAATAACGACCAAGTAGCCACATATTGAGTAGGTATTTGTCGCATACTTATTTTAAAAGAAAGTCGTGCATTTTAATGCGTCGCATTCTGTGTTAAGATAGGTATTGTCGCGAATCGCACGTTGGATTTTTTTCTATGAAGAAAATCTCAGCTAATAAACGCAGCTCTTGTTTATGGAGGTTTATTAGCGGATGTTTTTAATTTTATTAATCCAGTTAAAGGAATTTTTTTATATCTACTTTTGAGGTTTTCAATAATTATATAGCAGGATATAATGAGAAGAGTCACTGGTATTGGTACGTTTAAAGACATTTAAAAGGTTTTATTTTTTTGTGTAAAGTTTTACAAAGTTTCCTAAACTTATATGAGTTAAGAAAATGCAAAATTAAGCAATATGCTTATTGTAAAGGAGAATTGGATATGTCAGAAACAAGCACTCAACAAAAGTCTGAAGCATTGACAGCGAGCCAAGAACAACTGGATGTACTAGATCAGCTATTAAAACCTGAGGTACAAGAATCACTGACTACTTTAGTAGAACAATTGCCGAAATTGACTGAATTAGTAAACATTTTAACAAAGTCTTACGATCTTGCTCAATCGGTTGCCACGGATGAAGTATTAAAAAGCGATACGGTTAGTGCAATTACAGAAATCGTAGAACCAGTTACACACTCTGTAAAAGGTCTTGCTGCGACTGCTATTGAAGCAAAAGATCGTGCAGATGCAAATCAGGACGTAATCGGTTTATTCGGTATTTTAAAAATGCTTAAAGATCCACAAGCACAAAAGTTGTTCCGTTTTGCAAACGCTTTTCTTCAAATTACAGCAGAAAAAAATAGCCAAAAATAATAGTTTGTTTCACATTTAATTCGTAAGGACGGAGGATTAACTATGTCAAAACATATCGTCATCTTAGGTGCAGGTTATGGCGGAGTACTTTCTGCTTTAACTGTTCGTAAATATTTAAACAAGGATGAAGCTCAAGTTACAGTGGTGAACCAATTCCCAACTCACCAAATCATCACAGAATTACATCGTCTTGCAGGTGGAACTATTAAAGAACAAGCTGTTGCTGTGCCTTTAGAAAAGCTTTTCAAAGGAAAAGATATTAACCTTAAAATTTCTAAAGTTGAATCATTCAACGTAGACAAAAAAGAAGTAAAACTTGCTGATGGTTCTATCTTAACTTACGATGCCCTTGTTGTTGGTTTAGGAAGTCAAACTGGATTCTTCGGTATCCCAGGACTTGAAGAAAACAGCCTAGTATTAAAATCTGTAGCAGATGCTAATAAAATTTACAATCATATCGAAGGTCGCATTCGTGAATATGCGAAAACGAAAAATGAAGCAGATGCAACTATCGTAATCGGCGGTGGCGGATTAACAGGTGTTGAATTAGTTGGTGAAATCGTTGATAACTTCCCGAAAATTGCGAAACAATATGGCGTAGACTTCAGCGATTTGAAAATCAAGCTTGTAGAAGCTGGTCCTAAAATTCTTCCAGTTCTACCTGATAACTTAATCGAACGCGCAACAGCAAGCTTAGAAGCACGTGGTGTTGAATTCTTAACAGGTCTTCCTGTAACAGGTGTTAAAGGAAATGAGATTTCATTAAAAGACGGTCAAACAATCGTCGCTAACACGCTTGTTTGGACAGGTGGCGTAGCAGCACTTCCAATCGTTGGTGAATCAGGTCTTGAAGTGGACCGTGGAAGAGCAACCGTTAATGAATTCCTTCAATCTAAATCACATAACGACGTATTTGTTGTTGGTGACAGCGCTGTTGCTTTCCCAGAAGAAGGCGGTCGTCCGTACGCACCAACTGCACAAAACGCTTGGCAAATGGGTGAACTTGTTGGATTCAACTTGTTTGCATACTTCGCAGGCCAAAAAATGGATAAGTTTAATCCTGTAAACTCAGGTACACTTGCAAGTCTTGGACGCAAAGATGGTGTTGCGACAATCGGAGCTAACAACACTCCACTTAAAGGTCTTCCGGCAACATTGATGAAAGAAGCAAGTAACATTCGTTACATGTCTCACATTAAAGCGTTGTATACTTACGCCTATTAATTTGGAGATATGTTAAGATAATCACAATCCCTATTTCGATTTTTTGGAATAGGGGTTTTTATTGTTCATAAGTTTTATAAAAAAATCCAGCTATATTGCGATTTAGGTTCATATAATAATGATGAATAAAGGGTACACCTATATATTTGCTAACATTCTATTTTTCTCGTTGTTTTTCGTCAATTTCTTGATAATTATTTACTTTGCCATTGCTAAAAACATCAATACTGGTAAAATCAGAGAGAGGAAGATTTCTTGCCTTCGTGCAATCTAAATTGCTGCATACAAAACTTTTTATATAACTAGCGCTTGAGAGAACTGATATTTTAATGTGTTTATTTATTAGAATTATATAAGGGGAAGAGTAACAAATGGAAAGAAAGAGAAAACTGAATTATAAGAGGGTCTTTATTGCGCTAATCGGTTGTTGTATGTTAATAGGAATAGCTAGTTATTTGATTAATTCAAAGGCTCAAGCGGTAAAAAGTATGGATAACAAATATTCGGATGTAGAGATGAAAATGTTACTCAAAGATAGTACATATGGAGGTTATTCGGTTAGTTATCCATTCTTCGAAATGAACATAATTGATGAAACGTTGAAAAATTATGTAACAGAGAGAATTTCTCAATACGAGAAAGAGTTGAGTGGGAAAAATTCCTCACAAAAGGAAACTTCCGAGTTAAGTATTACTTATGATATCGTCCATTATAGTAAACAAACAGTGACGATTGTGTTTGAAGAATATAAGCAAATTGATAAACAGGATGGTTATATAGACCTACAGACGTTTAACTTCGATATTCCACTACAAAAGTCCCTTTCATTGGAGGATATTTTTAAGGAAAAATCAGATTACTTATCTATATTATCTACTATTTCTTATGCACAACTAAAGAAAAATCAAGACATTGCTGCTTCAATGCATACTTTAAAAGACGGAACTAAGCCGATAAAAGAGAATTTTCGTCATTTTAGTATATTAGAAGATACAATCGTGTTGTATTTCAGACCTAATCAAGTTGCTCCTGATCATTTAGGCGTACAAACAATTGCTATTAAAAAGAACGTCTTTAAAAATGATCTTCTGGATACATATCAAAATAATAAGGCTAATAAAAATAAAATTAAAGAAATTCAGCCGCCAAATGCTGTGGCAGAGCTTCCTAAAAGAGAAATGAATATTGATCCAAATAAAAAAGTCATTGCTCTTACATTTGACGATGGCCCGAATACAAGTACGACTACGACCATTTTAAAGGCATTAAAAAAATACGATAGCCATGCGACATTTTTTGTGCTGGGAAGTCGAGTGAAATATTATCCGGATATGATTACAGAGATGTTAGAGGGTGGAAATGAGGTAGGAAACCATTCATGGGACCATCCACAATTAACAAGGTTAAATAAGAAGCAAGTGACAAGTCAAATTGAAGAAACCCAATCTATTATTAAAAAAGTGAGTGGATATGAACCCATCCATATGCGCCCGCCATATGGAGCAACAAATAAAAAAATTACTAAGTATTTTAAGAAAATGGATGTAATCTTATGGGATATTGATCCAGAGGATTGGGAAGTTCGTAATAAAGATAAGATTGTAAAACGAGTAATGGCTCAAGCAGAGGATGGAAAAGTTGTTCTCATGCACGATATTTATCAATCAAGTGCAGAGGCTGCTGTTGAAATTATTAAACGACTTAATAAGCAAGGCTATCAATTAGTAACGATTTCGGAATTACAGGAAATCCAGAAATTAAGAAAAGCAGATTAGTATAATCTAAATTAGTTTTCTGCTAGGATTACATCTCATTTAGTTAGCAGAATGATTTTTAGCTTCTGCTCATAGGAAAACAATGTCTTGTACGAGCGAGGGGCCTTCCTATACCAGTTTAACAACTTGAATATATATAGTAAAAAGCATATGCTTGGTCTTACATGAGAACAAGCATATGTTTTTTATTTTTCCAGCGAGTGGTTAAGCTTCTCATAGATAGTTAATAGTTGTTGTCGCTCTTCTTCTGATAATGTTTCGAATAAATTTGTGCGTAATGTCTTTCCTGTTTCATGTGCTATCTGAACCATTTCAACGCCCTTATTTGTAATCGCTAAATAAATAATTCTTCGGTCCTCATCATCAACAACTCGTGTGGCCAATTCTTTTTGTACGAGTTTTTCAGATAAGTGAGTTAAAGAGGGAGGAGTTAATCCTAAAGCTCTTGCGATATCTGATGGCCGGCTTTTTCCATTTTCTTTAAGATAATTTAGTACGAGAATATGGGAAATCCCTAGGTTCTCTTTGAACATTTTATTCCATTTAATAATCATATTATTCGTTAATTGATCCATCATATGAATCAATTCAAAGATTGTTTGTTTTGTCATCTCTTATCACCCCTTTCTTTTATTTAATGGCTCTGTTATAGGTCGTTGTATAATCAACAATATTGTTTAACAAAGCCTATTTAATAGGAAAAGCCCCTTTGTATTTAAGGGGTCTATTACGATACTTGACATCCAGTAAAGCTCCCTGTCGAAACAGGAAGTGCATGCGGAAAAGGTTCGTACGACCATATAATTAATTTTATTGAGCAGAAAAGCCGCCGTCAATAATTAATTCTGACCAGTGATATAAGACGATTTATCAGGTGCTAAAAATAATGCTGCATTTGCAATATCTTCCGGATGACCTAATCGTTGAAGGGGAGTTGCTTGAACTAAACGGTTTAGAAGTTCTTTTGATGTTTCTAACGATTTTGTCATAGGTGTTTCAATAATTCCAGGGAATAGGGCGTTTACACGTATTCCTTGATAACCAAAAGTTGTTGCAGCTGCCTTAGATACAGCACGTACTGCACCTTTAGACGCTGAGTAATGATTAAAGCCTTGACCGATTTGAGCTGTATAAGAAGAGATATTAATGATTGAGCCTTTCCTTTGCGCTGCCATATAAGGAGTAACATGTTTCATGCCGGCAAATGGACCAAATCCATTAATGTCCATCATTTTTTCCCAATCATTAATGTCAATCTCTTGGTAAGGTTTTTCTGAAGAAATCCCTGCGTTGTTCACGAGAATATCAATTTTCCCGAAACGTTCGTTTACTTCTTTCGTTAAAGCTTCCCAATCAGCCTCCGAAGCTACATTTAATTTCATTCCATACACATTTTCTTTTTGACTTGCTTTTTCCAGTGCAGCTTCGTTAATATCAGCGGCAATGACGATTGCCCCTTCTTGGCTGAATAAATCAACCATGCGTTCTCCAATACCTGATGCTCCACCTGTTATAATAGCCACTTTATTATCTAATCTTCCCATGCTAAATTCCTCCTTAACGTAATTTAATAGTACCGCCATCTACCATAAGTGTTTGTCCAGTCATATAATCTGAATCGCTGCCGGCTAAGAAAACAGCTACTCGACCGATATCTTATTCTGGGTCACCAAGACGACGAAGCGGAATTTTGTTAATCATTGCATCGTATAATGTTGGATCATTTTCACGCCATTGTTGAACGCCCGGAGTAAGCGCAATAGGTGAGATTAAATTGACGTTAATTCCATCTGGGCCCCATTCGTTTGCGGCAACACGAGAAATTCCGCGGATCGCTTCTTTTGCGGCTGCATAAGAAGTTTGTGTAGGTTGTCCATCAATTCCGGCACCTGAAGCAAAGTTAATCACTTTACCTTTAGATTTCTTTAATTCAGGGTAAGCAGCCTGCATAAAATGGAATGTAGGATAGAATCCAGTTCCGAAAGAAAGATTAAAATGTTCCATTGTTGTTTCATTGAAAAGCATCTGTCTTGATACATGTGCATTATTAACTAGAATGTCTAGTTTTCCATTGACAATCGTTAATTATATAACTATTATTTTTAATTAGAATATAAGTGTTTGAAATAACAGAATGTTAAAAATTTCATATGTAGAAAATAGGTGCACAATGAAGCTTTAGGAAGTTTCGTTTGCTTAATAGGGAAGTCGGTTTAATTCCGACACGGACCCGCCACTGTGTAGGGAAACAGTATGATATGCTGTGAGCTTTCAGAAAAACCACTGGGGTAACACCTGGGAAGGATTGAGAGTGAATGCCCTGAGTCAGGAGACCTACCTATTTGAACATCACTGTTAGACCTACGGGATTTTTAGGGAGGTGGTTAGTGTGCTGATAATCACAAGTCTGTACGTATATCATCTATGGATGATTATAGGTGTAGATTCCCTATTTTTATCATTAAAAGCATTTCTGACCTCTTTATATAGTCAGAAATGCTTTTTTGTTTTTAATCATTTTATAGGGGGAAGAACATGTTGAAGAATTGGAATAGGAAACGAAACTTAGGATTATGGATGGTTCTTGCTTTATGCTTTCTAGCACTTATAGGATGTGCTGGAAATGATGAAACATCAACAGACAAAGGTACTAATGAAGAAGATTCAAACCAAAAAGCAACCTTAGCTTTTTCGTGGAGTCCAGCAAGCCTTGACCCACATGGTAGTGATAGCTGGGAAGTTATGCGCTCTGGAACAGCGGAAACATTAATTAAATTAAATGAAGAATTGGAGCCTACAACTTGGCTGGCAAAATCATGGAAACAAGAAAATGACACAACATGGTTATTTCAATTGCAAAAAAATGTAAGTTTTCATAATGGGAAAGTAATGGATGCTACAAGCGTAAAAGACTCATTACAGCGTTCTATCGATAAAAACCCAAAAGCGAAAGATTTATTACAAATTAAATCGATGGAAGCCGTGTCAGATACTGAGTTGAAAATTGAAACTACACAACCGAATGCGGCTTTAATTGCGCATTTAGCTGACCCAGCAACAATCATCGTAGATGTAGCAACAATTAATGATAAAGATAGCTATCCTGCCTTTACAGGGGCATTTAAAATTAAACAATTTAATCAAGATCAATCACTTATTGTTGAACGATATGAAGATTATTGGGGCGAGAAAGCATTATTATCTGAAGTGACAATTAAATTTATTTCTGATGCTAATACGCGACTAATGGCTTTACAATCTGGAGATGTAGACGGGGCAACCGATATTTCTGTTGATCATATTGATGTTTTAGAGAAGAATAAAAAATTTGAAGTGTTAACCGCTACATCATTAAGAACACATATGCTGATGTACAATATGGAATCTCCTCTATTTAAAGAGTTAGCATTGAGGAAAGTGGTTGATATGTTGATTCCACGTGAAGAGATTGTGAATTCAGTCATGAAAGGACAAGGGTCTGTAGCCCATAGTACATTTTCTCCTGTCTTGCCATTTGGCAAAGTGGAAAATAAAGAAGAAACAGAATCTGTTAATCAGTTAATGCAGCAAGAAGGTTGGAAGAAAAATTCTGAGGGCATGTGGGAAAAAGAAGGAAAGACATTTGAAGCGACATTATTAACGTTTCCACAGCGTCCAGAATTAACAGTAATGGCAGAAGTAATTCAAAATAAATTATTAGCTGAAGGAATGAAAATCAATATTCGTCAAGTAGAGAATATTGATGATACATTAGCGAATGAGGATTGGGATTTATCAATGTACAGCATGTTAACAGCACATACAGGTGACCCACAATACTTCTTAGAAATATTTTATCAATCTAATAGTGAATCAAATGTGAGTAAGTATGTGTCTCTTTCGGTTGATAAAATGATTAATCAGTTAAGTCAAACAACGGATTTGGAGAAGCGCAATCAATTAGCTATTCAAATACAAGAGGAAATTAATAAAGATATTCCACAGTCATTTATTGTTTTCCCGAATACGGTATTTGCTGTTAGAGACGGTTTAAAAGGATTTGTTGCTCATCCGATTGAGTATTACTATAATCATTCACAAATTGATGTGGAATAGTGTAGATGATTAAGTTTTTCATAGAACATTTGATTCAATTAGTTTTTGTTGTTTTTTGCGTCGCTACGCTTACTTTTTTACTACTAAGAGTATCGCCTGGAGACCCGGCTACGATTATGTTAAAAGTGAATGATGTTCCTGCATCAAAAGAAGCACTAGACTCATTACGCTCGGAGCTAGGATTAACAGAATCTATAGGGAGTCAATATGTCCAATGGATCAAGGAGGTTTTCACTGGGCAATGGGGAAACTCCTATGTTTCTAAAGAGCCCGTCGTTGATGAACTATTCGAAAGGTTACCGGCTACTTTAGAACTAGCGTGTGCTGGTTTATTGATTATGCTAGTGATTACTCTCAGTTTAGGAATTTCAACAGCTATCTATTCAGCAGGGATATTAGATAGAATCGGCAGACTTATGGCTCTTTTCGGGTCTGCGGTTCCTTCTTTTTGGTTAGGATTTCTATTCATTTATTTATTTTCTGTGCAATATGGCTGGCTTCCTTCTATGGGAAATGGCACTTGGCAGCATCTCGTGTTACCAGCGCTAACACTGGGGTTAGGATTAGGAACCGTGTATGCTCGAGTGTTACGGACAAGTATGTTGGATATGATGAACCAAAATTTTGTGAAAGCGGCTAGAGCAAGGGGCATGTCCAAGAGACGAATATTAGTTTTTCAAGTGCTCAAGCATGCTTTTTTACCAATTGTGACGATGATAGGGACAAGTTTTGCTTTTATGCTAGGTGGAAGTATTATTGTAGAATCTATTTTCTCATGGCCAGGTCTAGGACGATATATTATTGAGTCAATTAATATGCGAGATTATCCAGTTATTCAAGGGTATGTTATTTTTGCATCTATTCTATTTGTTTGTATTCATACGGTTGTAGATTTTATTTATGTTCTAGTAGATCCGCGCTTAAGGGTTAGTTAGAAGGGAATGTATTCATGCAAAAGATGTTATATCGATTAGATATAAACGTAATAGTAGGAAGCGGGGTGCTTATACTAATCCTTTTTATTGGAATCTTTGCTCCTTGGATTGCTCCTCACGACCCTGTAAATGTAAATTTAGCTAATAGATTATCTTCTCCAAGTTGGATGTATCCATTTGGTACGGATCATTTAGGACGTTGTATATTATCAAGGGTTATTTACGGAGCTAGAATAAGTATGACAGCTGCTTTTCTTATTATTATTTTTACTTTAATAATTAGTATTCCAATTGGGCTAGTAACAGGATATGTACGTGGTCGAACAGATCATATTTTTATGCGAGTAATTGATAGTATGCTAGCTATTCCTGATATTGTTCTCACAATTGCAATTGTTGGTGTCCTAGGACCTGGATTTATTAATATGATTATTGCGATCATAATCGTTCGTTGGGCAAACTATGTTCGCTTTATTAGGAGTCTGGTGATTAAGATTTGTAAAGAGGACTATCTATTATCGGCGCGCATGTCAGGAAATTCACATCGGCGTATTATGCAACGTTATATTCTTCCGCAAATCTTTGTATCTGTTCTTGTTTTTAGTGCATTGGATATGGGGAAAATCGTGCTGGCTATTGCGGGACTTTCTTTTTTAGGGTTAGGAATCCAACCTCCAACACCTGAATGGGGAGCGATGTTACATGATGCAACGTCTTATTTTCAAATTGCTCCACATGTGATGATTTTTCCGGGGATGGCTATTTTATTTTTCGTATTAGCATGTCAATTAATTAGCGACAGATTTAGAAAATTAGATTCTACTACTCTTAAAGAGGTGTAAGATGAAGAAGAATATAGATCCCTTACTAAGTATCGAACATGTAAAAATTTCTTGTCAGAATGAAGGAAAGTGGGAAACGATTGTCGATGATATGTCGTTTCAATTATTTAGGGGGGAAATGCTTGCTATTACCGGTCCAAGCGGCTGTGGAAAAAGTTTAACTGCACATGCAATAGTTGGACTTTTGGAGAAAGGCTGTCGTGTGACGCATGGGCAAATAATATATAGGGATGAAAATATTATAGACTATGATGAAAGACGTCTCCAACAGCTTCGTCGTGATGAAATTGGTTTATTAATTCAACATTCTTTAAATGGGTTAAATCCTATTCAAACTGTGAAAAGACAAATGGTAGAAGCATTAAGGCATAAGAAGTGGAACAAAAAAAGTATAGAAACATCTTTACACTCGTTATTAAATCAAGTCGGTTTCTCAGATCCAGAGCACATTTTATCTCTATATCCTTTTGAATTAAGTGGAGGAATGCGACAGCGGGTACTATTAGCGATGATGTTAAGCTTGCAGCCAAAGATATTTATTGCAGATGAACCAACGACTGCTCTTGATGTGATCAATCGTGAAAAGGTTTTAACGTTGCTTAAGCAGCTGCAACAGGAATTAAAATTGACGATTTTACTTATTTCTCATGATGAGAAAAGTGTTAAGAAATATGCCGACCGTGTGGTTCAAATGGACCGAGGAGGAGTTCTCCTTTGACCCTTCTTGAGTTATGTAATGTTACTAAAGAATACTCTGTCAGATCAAGAAAATTATCGTGGTTTAGAAGAAAGAAGCATTTTACAGCTGTTAATCAGGTTAATTTAACATTGTCTAAAGGAGAATGCTTGGGGATTGTTGGTGAAAGCGGCAGCGGAAAAAGTACGATAGCCAAATTGATTATGAAAATAGAATCTGTCACTTCGGGGCAGGTTTTACTTGATGGAAAATTAATTAATAGCAATCAAATAAAGGATATTCAGTTGTATAAGCGGTTACAAATGGTATTACAAGATTCATCTTCATCTTTGCATCCAAAGATGAACGTACAGGAAATTTTAACTGAACCGCTGCGCAACTATTTTTCTAAAAACAAAGAATGGAGAACTCAATGTATACAATTGCTTGAGTTAGTTAATTTGGATGCTTCCTATTTAATAAGATATCCTCACCAATTAAGCGGTGGACAAAAGCAACGAGTTTGTATTGCAAAAGCTTTAGCTGTGAAACCAGACATTATTATTTTTGATGAATCAATAGCCAGTCTAGATTCTACTTCACAAACTTCTATTATACGTATGTTAAAACGAATTCAAAAGCAAGAACAATTATCTTACTTATTTATCACTCATGATTTACAATCAACGAAGGAACTGTGTGATCGAGTAGCAGTTATGTATCAAGGAGAGATTATTGAAACATTTCATCTTTTGGATGTTGGGCAGTTAAAACATCCTTATTCCAATTTACTATTTCAAACGCTAGAAGATAACGAAAGATAAACGATTTGTTTCTATAAGAAATAGCGATAATAGCAACTGTCAAAAATCAATATATTGTTGTTATGTTATATTCAACATATAGAATTTGAATAAGTAGAGGATATGACATTTGTCATATTCTCTACCTGACGTTTATGACTATAACGATATTGTGTTCTTTTTTATTATAGAAGAGAAGTAAATTGTTCAAGATAAAAGAGAAGTGAACTGTTCAGGAGGCAGAAATGAGTAAACAAAATCAAGTCAATCTAAGAAAACAAATCGCTCCTTTTGAAAAGTCTAATGTAAAAACGAGTGTAAAGCAGTTAGTTAATACGATTCCACCGTTTATTTTGTTATGGGTTGCTGCGTATTATAGTTTGGAAATTTCTTATTGGTTAAGTTTAGCTCTTTCGATTATTGCGTCAGGGTTTGTGGTCCGAATTTTTATTATTTTTCATGATTGCTGCCATCAGTCTTTTTTCAAAAGTCGAAAAGCTAATGATATTTTAGGGACAATTACAGGTATTATTACGCTATTTCCATATGAAAAGTGGAAGCGCGACCATTCAATTCATCATGCGACAAGCAGTAATTTAAATAAGCGAGGGACAGGCGATATTTGGATTATGACGGTGGAGGAGTATGTAAATGCTTCGTTTTGGGTTCGGCTTCAGTATCGTTTATATCGAAATCCGCTTGTGATGTTTGGATTAGGGCCAGCGTATTTATTCTTAGTATCAAATCGTTTTAATCGAAAAGGAGCACGTAAGAAAGAAAGAGTCAATACGTATGTAACGAATGTTTCTGTTATTGTACTGTATACATTGTTATGTTTAGCAATTGGCTGGCAAGCGTTTCTTATGATTCAACTTCCAATCATGTTTGTGTCAGGGTTGCTTGGAATTTGGCTGTTCTACGTACAGCATCAGTTTGAGGATTCTTATTTTGAAGAGGAAGAAAACTGGAATTATGTGAAGGCTGCGATTGATGGAAGCTCATATTATAAGCTTCCAAAGCTATTGCAATGGGTGACAGGAAATATTGGTTTTCACCACGTACATCACCTCAGCCCGAAGGTTCCGAATTATCATCTTGAGAAAGCTCATGATTCTACACCACCTTTACAACAAGCTACAACGATTACAATTCGTTCTAGTTTAAAAGCTCTTCGATTCCGCTTATGGGATGAGTCAAGCAAAACGTTTGTAGGCTTCCATGAAGCGAAGATTTTGGTAGAAAAATCTCAACCAAGCTTTCAAGAAAAATAAAAAGCTAAAAAACCATTCTTGCTATGAATGGTTTTTTAGTCTTTGATTAGATTACAATGTACAGGAAAGGAGGCTGTTATGAAAAAAAATTGGTATCATATTTTCCCGAAGAATACGGGGCTGAGCCCTTATGTTTGGATTATTTTTTGTATTCTACCGTTTTATTTTATTTTTAAATCGTCCTCTAAGTTAGAAATTGCAGCTGGGATTGGGATGATTCTTTTATTTTTTGTCGCTTATGGATTATCCTTTGCTGCGAAGGGGTGGAGTGTCTATTTATGGACGTCCATTCAAATTATCACTTCAATTGCGATGACGAGTCTCTTTGGTTATATTTATTTTGCTTTATTTCTCGCTTTTTTTATTGGAAATATTCAAAATAAGATTGGTTTTTATACACTATATACCATCCATATCATCACTACGATATTGGGGGTAAATTTAGGGTTTCTCTATCAAAATAAAATTTTTCTTACGCAGTTCCCGTTCATTGTCATTTGTGTGATTGGTGTAGTTTTGATACCATTTAACACATACAATCGAAAGAAAAGGGAGCAGTTGGAAGAACAGTTAGAGGATGCAAATAAACGAATTTCGGAGCTTGTTAAAATAGAAGAGCGGCAGCGAATTGCTCGCGATCTGCATGATACGTTAGGGCAAAAGCTTTCTTTAATCGGTTTAAAAAGTGATTTGGCAGGCAAATTACTGACTCGTAGTCCAGAGGCAGCTAAAAATGAAATTAAAGATATTCAGCAGACAGCGCGCACGGCTCTAAAAGAAGTACGCGATTTAGTGTCTGAAATGCGCGGTACGCGTCTTGTCGAAGAAATGCTTCGAATTCGCCAAATCTTGAATGCGGCACAAATCAAGCTGGAGCTAGTAGGTTCTTCACAGCTTAAAGATACACCATTGTTAGTGGAAAATGTGTTAAGTATGTGCTTAAAAGAGGCAGTTAACAATATCGTTAAACATAGTCATGCTTCTTCTTGTAAGCTAGTGATTAAGCAGTTGCCGACGGAGTGGTATATAGAAATAGAAGATAACGGAGTCGGTTTTCAGCATAAAGGAGACTTTTTTAAAGGAAATGGACTTCAAGGGATGAAGGAACGATTAGAATTTGTTAATGGGAGTTTAGACATTCCAGCATCAAATGGAACGAAACTCGTTATTAGAGTGCCGAATGTGATTAAACAAGCGGAACGGGGGAAATCAATATGATTCGAATAGTCATTGCTGAAGATCAACGGATGCTGCTGGGAGCGCTGGGCTCTCTTTTAGATTTGGAAGAAGATATGGAAGTAGTCGGGAAAGCGAGCAATGGTGAAGAGGCGCTTGAGTTAGTGAATCGTTTGAAGCCGGATGTTTGCATTATGGATATCGAAATGCCAGTCAAAAGCGGGTTAGATGTGGCTGAGGAAATTCAAAATCAAGCTTGCAAAGTTATTATTTTAACGACGTTTGCGCGTACTGGTTATTTTGAACGAGCGCGAAAAGCCGGTGTGAGCGGATATTTATTAAAGGATAGTCCAAGTGAGGAACTGGCGAATTCAATTCGAATTATTATGGATGGTCGTCGGATTTATGCTCCTGAGCTTGTTGATATGGCGTTTCAAGAAGAAAATCCGTTAACTGAGCGAGAAAAACAAGTACTTGGTTTAATTGCTGATGGAAAAAATACGAAAGAAATTGCGAAAGAGCTTTATTTAACAACAGGAACCGTTCGTAATTATATTTCTATTATTCTTGATAAATTAGACGTAAGTAATCGAATTGAAGCCATCGTCCGTTTTAAAGAAAAGGGCTGGTTTAAATAAGATCGATAGAGAGGCAAGTTCGTTTTGGGGCGAACTTGCTTTTTTGCTTAGAGCAGGCTAGGCAGTTTTTTCGTAAGAAAAGGAGACAACCTAAGTTGGGGTTAGTGAGAAACTAGGTTGTCAGAGAGCTTATTTAATAGTAGAACGCTTTCGATTCTTTTCTCCATGAATTAAATGTACTTGGACATCCAGCTGCTGGATTGAATCCTCGGTCAATGGAACTTTCCCGTTTTGCTCTGCATTTTTCCAAGCTTGAACATTTTTTCTGTATAACATTTCTGATAAGCGGTATATATCTATATTGTTTTCAACTCCTTGTAAGTAGGTTCCCTTCACTTGCTGTTTAATTGTCTGTTCAGTAACTTGAATTATGTTTTTTAAACTCTTATCTTTAGGGTTCTCTCGTAATATGGCCTCCGCTTTAATAGAAATGGTAAATTGGATGTTGTTTTTTTTAACAATAGGTTTTATTTTAACTTTTACCTTATTAATAAGTAAACTAACATCTGAAAATTCTTTAGTAGTGAGAGTTAACTCCTCACGCTTTATATCTTTAGTCATCCACCTAAGGCCGTATATGTTTTGATTCTCTATTATTTTTTGCAGTTTCTTCTTTTTAATGGATGCAATGCCTTTTGTTTGAATGACCCGATGACTCTTTTTTTCTGTTTTCCATACATCTTCCTTTGTTAAATTGATATAAGGTATATTGGCTTCGTAAGGTGGTTCATTTAGTAAAATGAATAATTCACGCATATCAATTGGCTTAACAAACGAACTTTGTTTGTAGGTAGCAAGCGGATCGCTTACTCGAGATAGAGCTGTTGACATTTCCATAATGGGAACCGCTGTTAATACATCCATTAGTGGTTCATTTGTTGCATACATCCAAAGGCGGTATCGTGTTTCTCGATATCTGTCTAATAAATCGGTGGTTGCTTGAATCCCTTCCGCTTTTATTGCTTCCTCCGTGAATATAACAAAACCAAGGTGTCCCCAAAAAACCCTGCGCTGAGATGACTTATATAACTTAAACACTGCGTCATTGACTGTTTTTCCAGATGCGCGGCCGACCTCAATCTTTGTTCCAGAAGCACCGCCGGCTACTTCTGATTTAGCTAAAAGGCGAGGATTAATAATTTGTAAATAAACTGTATATTGTTGATCTTTATAATCAATGCCTAGTCCATGAACGTATACCATGCGCTCTGGTTCACTTGTATCCCAGCATCCTGCTAATGGAAGAGTCATAGCGAGAAAAAGAGCTAAATATATCCATTTTCTTTTTCCAGTTTGCCTCATGGCTCGCCCTCCTGAGTAGGGTCATGAGGCTTAAGGGTGGCGGGGCGTGTATCCTTTTTCTGAGCTGGTAAGCGGAAGATAGCTTTTAGAACATTCTTCATATTTAGCTGTGTCGCAAGTGATAAGTATGGTACTCCAAATGTGCGGATGTTAGCTACATATGTACCAACTAAAAAGATAGAGACGAAAAAGCCGACAAAGCCAAAAAGAGAAACAAGGAAAATGACGAAAAAGCGCATCAATGAAACAGTCCCTACAAGGGATTGATTGACTAAAGTAAATGTGGCAACGGTAGAACCGGCAATGACGACGAGCATAGCTGGACTCGTTAAGCCAGCTCTAATCGCCGCGTCGCCAATAATCAGCCCGCCGACCACACTTAATGTTTGTCCAACAGCCAAAGGGAGCCTCATGCCAGCCTCTCTAAATAATTCAAACAAAAGTAACATTAAGATCGCTTCCATAGCGGTAGGGAATGGGACCCCTCTTCGTGATTCAATGACTGTTGCTAATAATGTTAAGGGCAGTTGATTTTGATGAAAAGCCGTTAA
Source organism: Peribacillus asahii (assembly GCF_004006295.1). Classification (NCBI taxonomy): domain Bacteria; kingdom Bacillati; phylum Bacillota; class Bacilli; order Caryophanales; family Bacillaceae; genus Peribacillus; species Peribacillus asahii. Next base: position 4,280,890 of record NZ_CP026095.1, on the reverse strand, counting down.
TGCGACCCAAAAGCCAGGCAAAAAAGCGGCAACGGAAATACCGACTATTCTAAGCAGCCTTTCAAAAGAGTTGTATAAATAATTATATTCTTTATCTTCAGCGCTTTTTAATAAATAAAATAGATTAACTGGTGTGATATAGGCATAGGAAATGCCATCAATTAATAGAACGAAGCGGCCGTTTAATAAGGACTCGACAGCAAAATCAGGTCTGCCTGTATAAGCATGACGAGGAAGGACCGAATAGGGACTATCATTGATTAGTTCTTCCAACTGTGTACCGCTTAACAGACCATCTATATAAATAGACTGAAGTTTTTGGCGAATTTGTTGGAGAAAATCTTGATCAGCAATATCCTCCATATATAAAAGTGATACTTTTGTTTTGGAACGTTTACCAATTTCAAAAGCTTCTCCGACAAGCGTTGTCGTACGCAACCTCTTCCGAATCAAGGCATAGTTCACTGTAATATTTTCAATAAAGTTATCACGTGGTCCCTTGACGCTCACTTCTGTTGCCGTTTCCTCCGGCTGGCGTTCAGGCCGATCGGCAATATCTACTGACATGATAAGGTTTTGCTCTTGTACAATGAAGAGCAGCTTGCCTTCAAAAATAGCGTCGGTAGCTTGTTCTTCCTCTTTTACTAGTTGAAGAGATGGAAGGGAAAGTTGCTGAAGGGAATCTAATGTAATCTCTCCCTTTAAGTGAGCGAAAAAATCTTCAAATCGCTTAGGAACAACCTGATATAACATGTCTGTATTCACCAAGCCCGTACAATAGACGAGGGTGATGGTGTGCTGATTATATTGTAACGATGAAAATTGAATATCAATACATTTAGTAAACAGCTTTCTTAAAGCTTCTTCATTTAGTGTTGTGCCTGTATTTTTCTTTTGAGGCCCTTCTTTTTCAGGAGGAATTAATTTTTTAGATGTTTTAAATTTCATAAATGGACCCCCGTTTTTTCCTTGAAGAAATCATCACCAGTACACTTATTAATAGAGAAAAACTAAAAAAGAACAAAAATGTCCCAGGTAAAATAATATTGGCTGTCAGGTAAGAAAATCTAAAGTCACTAATAGGAACCAATACTATTCCCGCAATAATAAGAGAGAAACCGAATAAATATTTATTTTTAAGCTTGTCTGCTTTAGCTGGCAGTATTTCTTTCATTAACAGAAGTAATAGAGCGAGGCGAATAAAGGCCCCAGCCAACCATTGGTAAATCGATAAAAAATCTACATGCTCTACAAAATTACCTAACGATACTAATCCCCATTCTTCGTAGGGGGGGAATCGTTGTATAGAGGCTTCTGTTGGTCCGAATTCTATAATCGCCCCAATGAGGGGACCTATTGTTAGAATCGTTAAGATAAGAACGATGCTGACAAAATGACGCCAATTGAGCGGGTTTTGCACTTTATGCTGTAATAAAAGAAAAAGGAAAATTTCTGCTATACCAGCTGCTTGATAGATGATGCCACTTAGCACAGGTTGATAGCCGTGTTCTAAAAGTGGAAGAAGCAGCATGAAATTTTTATACTGGATATTAGCGAAAGAGACAAAAAAGCCAAGTAACGTAATAAAAAATAATAGAAAAATATTAAGAATATTTAATGTGCGTAAACTAGTAATAGCAAGCTGCCAGCATGTAAAGATGAACAGAAAGGTTATTAAAAATACGGGTGTTTCTGGTAAGAATAAAATACTAACCCATGTAATTGTTTCTCTTAAAGTAAAGCCTGCCATCACTATAAGATAACTAATAAAAATAAAGGTTAAAATATTAGTTGCTTTTTTGCCAATAGATTCTTTAAGCCAGTCAAATAAAGGCTGTCTATTCGTTTTTTTATGAATGTACATTAATAATGGTATCCACAGCATCATGAGCAGCATCGTAATGATAACCGTTATCCAAGCATCCCGTCCTACTTCTCTAATCAAAGGAGAGATGGCAAACACATGATTATTTAAACCAATGGTTGTCGTAGCAATAAGGATTAATTGAAATGGAGTAATCGAATCCGTTTTATGAATAGAAACCACCTACTATAAATTCTTATTTAGTATCTTTTGTTATAATTTCCTTTTTATACATAGTGCTTATGGAGAGAGTGAATGCCGCTATTTAGTGCAATGTATGGTATATTTTTTTCATAATGGAGAGAGAGGAACTGATTTACATGCAAAAAGCAACATTTGCAGGCGGATGTTTTTGGTGTATGGTTTCGCCTTTTGAGGAACTGCCGGGAATTGAAGGAATTATTTCTGGTTATACAGGAGGACACGTTGAAAATCCGACGTATGAAGAGGTGAAAACTGGTACGACAGGTCATTATGAAGCGGTTGAAATTACATATGATCCAAAGCTGTTTTCTTATGAACGATTATTAAACTTATTTTGGCCGCAAATTGACCCGACCGATGCAGGAGGACAGTTCCAAGATAGAGGAAGCCAGTATCGGACAGCGATTTTTTATCATAACGAAGAACAGAAGCAATTAGCAGAGGCATCGAAGGAGAAGATTGCAACTAGTGGGACTTTTAAGAAACCGATTGTGACTGAAATCTTACGAGCGCAGACGTTTTATCCTGCTGAAGAATATCATCAAGATTTTCATAAGAAGAATCCAGCTCACTATAAAGATGATCGAAAAAGGTCAGGGCGCGATGCATTTATCGAAAAGCATTGGAAATAATGACGGAATTATGTTGGGTGTGAGTATTCACAGCCAACTTTTTTCTCTCTGTACTATTCTCATAATATTTTAATGTTGGTTCGCTACACTAATAACAGAAAGGTGGGAATAGAATGGGGAAGCGAATCTTAATTATTGAAGATGAACAAAGCATTGCTCGTGTTCTGACGCTTGAATTGCGTCATGAAGGATACGAAACAGATACCGCTTATACAGGAAAAACGGGATTAGCAAAAGCAGAACAGGAACAATGGGACTTAATTTTACTAGATGTTATGCTTCCAGAACTGAATGGGATTGAAGTTCTCCGTCGTTTTCGAAAAAACAATACACATACGCCCGTTATTCTCGTAACAGCTCGGGATGCCGTGCCGGATAAAGTAAGCGGCTTAGACCATGGTGCAAATGATTATGTGACGAAACCGTTTGAAATAGAAGAATTGCTGGCTCGAATACGGGTGTGCTTACGCCAATCCCATCACACAAATGTAGAAGAAGATAAGAACCTTTTAATGGTTGAAAATCTTCGTCTGCAGCTTGGAACGAGAGAGGTCAGAAGGGATAATCAGAACATTGAGCTAACGTCTAGAGAGTTCGATTTACTTGTCTATTTGATGCAAAATAAAAATCAAGTGCTGTCACGTGAACAGATTTTAACACATGTTTGGGGCTATGATTTTACAGGTGATACAAATGTAGTTGACGTATATATCCGTTATATTCGGAAAAAAGTAGACGATCCTTTTGAGTGTCCGTTAATTCATACGCATCGAGGAGTGGGGTATAGCATAAAGGAGCACCGTCGATGAAAATCAGAACGAAAATTCAATGGTATTCGATATTATTTTTGACAGTCATGCTATTGATGTTAAGTGCTTTAGTAGCAATCGCATTCTTTTGGCTTTCCCTGCAAAGAGAGCAGGAATTTTTAGAAGAGCAAGCTCAACTGATTGAAGACAACGTTGGCTTAACAAGCCGTTTTGCTGATATAGAACCAATGATTCCGGATGACGGGATGGTGCGCATCTATCATGGGAAAGAGAATGCGGTTTCTCCATTTACGGAGGAAGAGGAATTGCTTGCTTTAGAGACAAAATATGTATCAGAGGATGACTTTGAACTAAGTAAAGTTGATGGTGAGTACGTTTTAACGTATCGTTTGCCTGTAAGAAATAAAGGGCAGCAACAGGGCGTTATTGAAGTTTCACAGCCAATTGAATCAGTAATCGATCATTTAGTAATGCTCACAGTTGTGCTCTTAGCTATGTCTTTATTCGTTATTTTTATCTCTATTTTTGCTAGTAAACGGTTAGCGACACTTATCTTAAAGCCTGTTTCCATTATGAGTCGTACGATGGTTGAGATTGAACAGAGCGGTCAATTTAAGAAAATTCCTTTGCCGGATAAAGCGAAGGATGAGCTTGAACAAATGGGAGCCGCTTTTAATAGAATGATGGCTCGTCTAGAGCAAAATTATTATCAACAGCAGCAATTTCTCTCTGATGCTTCTCATGAATTGAAAACACCGATTACGGTGATTGAAAGTTATGCTTCTCTTTTGAAGAGATGGGGAAAGGAAGAGGCGGATATTCAAGAAGAGGCAGTAGAGGCCATTCATCATGAAGCCTTAAGAATGAAGGAACTAACGCAAAATTTATTACAAGTGGCTTCTAAAAACAATCTTTCTATTGAAAAGGTGGAAATCGTTTCATTATGCAGGCAGGTAGCACGGAATTTTAGTCAAACGTCGAATCGCATCGTGCAAGTGATAGCGAAGCCAGAAGAGGTTACTTATGAAACAGATGCTAATCGATTCGAACAAGTACTAATCATTTTAGTTGATAATGCATTGAAATACAGTGAAACGGAGGTTACGGTTTCGATTGAGGTTTCTGAGGAAGCCTTAATGATTCGTGTTCAAGATCAAGGCGTTGGAATTCCTAAACAAGATATACCACATGTTTTCGAGCGGTTCTATCGAGTTGATCCTTCAAGAACAAGAAGTACGGGCGGGAGCGGCCTTGGTTTATCGATTGCTAAATCAATTGTGGATTCACTAGGAGGAAGAATTGCCATTGAAAGTGAAGTAGGAGTTGGAACAACTGTGAATATCTCGTTTCTCATCAAATTTTAATCTAGCTCTTATTTTGTTTTCATTTTACTATCCTATGATGAAGTTACTAACAGATAGGAGGGTTTTATGATGAAAACATTTTTTACAAAGAAAATGATGATAATAGCAATGGTAACGGGAGTGTTAGTCCTCGGAGGGGTCTCCGCGATTACAGCTTATGCTCTAAATGCAGGGACAGTTTCAAAAGAGGAAGCAGTTAAAAGTGTTTCTGAACAAGTGAATGGCGAAGTGATAAAGGTGGAGCGAGACTTGGATGACACGTTAACATATGAGATGACAATGAAAACAGAAAATGGCTATGAAGATGTTGAAGTGAATGCTTCTAATGGTGAAATGATTGAGCGAGAGTACGACGATGATAATGATGATAGCCACCCGGCAGCTAAGATTAGTCTTGAAGAAGCAGAAAAGATTGCTTTGAAGGAAGTAGCGAATGGGACGATTACAGATGTTGAGTTGGATATGGAAAATGGTTTGCTTGTATATGAAATTGAAGTAGAGAAAAAGTGGTTGGAGTATGACTTAGTGATTGATGCAAACACAGGAGATGTGCTGCATGTAGGGAAGGAAGATTAAGGAGAAGAGTTTACCTGCCTGTTATATGGGCAGGTAAACTCTTTTTCGTGTTTAAAAAATAAAGATTTTCACGATACTGTAAGGAAGAATGCCAAATGGTTTGGATTTATTCATCTATTCTTCAAACTTTTTTCACAATTATAGAATTTAATAATAAAGAGAAGTTTTTAAGAGAGCGAGGTGAGGGCTTTATGAGCCAGTTGAAGTATATGCTATTAATTCTCGTTCTAGTTTTGCTTTTGCCGAGGGAAACCGATGCAGCAACATTACAATCTAAAATTGAACGCGCAGCACCTGGTGAAACGATTGAGATATCGGAAGGGATATATGAGGAAAATCTCGTAATTACAAAACCGATTACATTGAAAGGTCAAGGGGAGGTGTTGATTCGTTCGTGTGAAGAACAGCCGGCTATTATGATTAAAGGACAACGTGTTTCACTCGAACAAATCCAAGTAGAATATTGTGGTGAAGAAGAGGAAGCAACAGCTATTTCAATCTCAGGCTCTAAGCATCAGATAACTAATTTTGAAATTGAAACAAAACGTTACGGTATTAGACTTGATGGAGCGAGCGAAGTAAATATACAAAACGGCCTCATTATTGGTCAAAGAAAAGGAAATGGTATTGATTTATGGGAATCTAGTCATAATACGATTCAAAATATGAAGATTGCCAAGGTGCAAGATGGAATTTACTTAGAGCAAAGTCACAAAAATACACTGCGTCAAAATCATATTCAAGGCTCTCGATATGGGATGCATTTAATGTTTGCCGATGATAATGTGCTCGAAAAAAACATCGCTCAGTATAATATGACGGGAACGATGTTAATGCGGGTTAAACATGTGCAAGTGGTAGGCAATGATTTCTCTTATAATCGTAATAATGTTAATGCACAAGGGCTGTTAATTTATTTTGTAGAAAATAGCCGCATTGCTGAAAATTCACTTACTGGAAACCGAGTCGGTATTTATATGGAAACATCTGAAGAAAATGTGATGGCAAACAACAAAGTCATGGATAATTTTATTGGAGTTCAGTTTACTAAGGCGAATAATAATCAATTAACTCAAAATACGTTTGTTGGAAATGTAAATGAAGCGCAAGCAATTGAGAGTTCGAATAATAAAATTCATCATAATTATTGGGACGCTTCAGCTAAGCTCGACTTGAAGGGCAAAGGGGAAAGTATATTCCCGTTTGTGGCAGATCCTTATTTTTTAACATTAACAGCGGATGTGCCTGAATTTCAATTATTCTTTCAGTCACCTGGCGTGCTGCTGCTGCAGAAAATGTTAAAAAGCCCTGCTGATCAAGTATTAACGGATGAAGCGCCTTTGATGGAAACAACGATGGAAGTGGAAAGAACAGAGACATCTGCATCAGCGTTATGGATGATGAGTGTAGGAATGATGATTGTTAGTACAAGCTTATTTATAGTAGGGAGGAAAAGAGTATGAAAAAGAAGCTTTTTAGCTTTTTAGTATTAATAGGTGTGCTATCTATGTTAGCTGCATGCGGTGATAAGGAAGTTCAACCAGTAGCTATCAATGAAGAAACAGATACGTGTGCGACTTGTAATATGGCTGTAGTAGATAATCAGTATGCTACCCAAGTTATTTTAGAAAATGGAAAGTCGCTTATATTTGATGATTTAGGCTGTATGTATGAATGGATGAGTGAAAACGCAGATCAAAAAATCGATGCCGAGTTCGTACGTGATTACGATAATAAAGAGTGGGTGCCAGCGGATGATGCTGCCTATGTATATAATCAATCGGTGAAAACACCAATGGCTTATAATGTAATTTCTTTTGAACAGAAAGCGGATGCCGAGAAATTTGTAGCAAATCATGCAGGTAGTACATTAATGACAGCGGATGAGTTAGCAAAACATAGCTGGACGCAAAATCATGAAATGATGCAGAACATGGGAGAAGGACATTCCCATTCTGAAGATGGAACAGAAGAATCGGGTCATGATATGGAGCAAGAGAATACAAATCATTAATGGATTAGTGGGAAGAGGGCCGGCGCATTTTTCTGTGTCGCCCTTTTTCTATGAGGAATAGATAAAAAACATCATTTGGTTGACAGGTTTTGATATCTAGCTACAGGCACGTTGCTCTTTTCTTAAGGAGGGGGAGAATTACGATGTGGAATATTTGGCGTTCTGAATTACGGATGACGGTGCGGCAGCGTTCGTACTATTCATTTCTCATTTTATGGGTCGCTGTGTTATCTTTGCTTTTTTTACTGCAAAACAGCGCGCCATCTTTAACGGGCTATACAAATATAACAGGGACAGTTGCGAATATTGCATTGTATATTATTCCGCTGTTCATGCTCATTATCGGTTCATTTTCAATAGCGAATGAAGTGGAGAATGGACAATGGCGCTTATTAAGTACGTATCCACTGTTTACTTTGTCTTACGTAATCGGAAAAATTGGTGGTCAATTTACCGCCCAGTGGATTGTATTTACGTTTAGCTTCGGAATTAGTATGGCGATTAGTTTAGTCATCGGTGGCGGCTTTTCGATGAAATGGCTATGGGCCATTTATCTTTTTTCCGTTACCTTACTATTTTTCTTTCTTGTCATAGGAGTTTGTATCGGTTCTTTTGTAAAAACTCGTTGGCAGGCATTATCGATTTCTGTGATGCTATGGTTTTTCTTAATTATGATTTGGCCAACTGCTTTAATTGGGATACTTGGCGCAGTACCATACACGTGGATTGCTCCGTTAATGAATGGATTGTTATTCCTTAATCCTGCGGAACTCATCAGGGTCGCTTTTGTTATTAGTCTTGATGCAGGTTCTGTCTTTGGTCAAGCTTACGATCCTCTAATTAGTTATTTAGGAACGTATCTTTCTATACTGATTTATATCCTCTATTTTATCTGCTTTTTAGCGGTTTCATTTTTATTTTCGATGGGGATGCTTGAATGGAGGAAGAGACGATGACAAGATTGAAAGTGGATAGCGTTTCTAAAGTATATAAGGAAAAAACAGCTCTGCACCCGTGCTCTTTTGAAGCAGAAGCAGGTAGCTGTGTCGCTTTATGTGGCGGGAATGGAGCAGGTAAGAGCACGTTGCTCCAAATGATTGCGGCGATTAGCACACCGACTACAGGTACAACCATTATTGATGACATTAATATAAAAGATGATCGAGAAAGTTATTTGAAGAAAATTGGGTTTATGCCCGATGATTTCTATGCTCAAGAGATGATGACAGTGGAAGAGTTTTTGAACTTTTACGGGGCATTTAGAAAAGTAAAGAAAGAACGGATTAATCAAGTGGTTGAATTAATTGGATTAGCAGATAAGCGTCGTGAATTAGTAAAAAGTTTGTCTAAGGGAATGAGACAGCGGTTAATATTTGGACAATCGATTCTAGCTGAACCAGCTGTTTTATTAATGGATGAGCCGACAAATGGTTTGGATCCATATTGGGTCAATCGTTTTGTTGAAATTGTTAATGAGGTCAAGAAAAGTGGAACTACTATTGTTTTCTCAACACATATGATGGATGTGGCTGCTGAAACAGGGGACTTGATTATATTTATGAAACAAGGTGAAGTGATTGAAAAGATTGTTCATAAAGGAACAGTTGAAGAAACAACGATTCAATTAATGAAGCTTCATCGTCAATAAGGAGGGGGCGTTCATGAACCCGTGGAATACGCGTTTTGAAAATGAGAATTATGTATATGGAACAGAGCCGAATGCCTTTTTAGCGAACATGCAGCCCAAGCTTAGTTTGTCAGGTGATGCTTTAGCGATTGCAGAAGGCGAAGGTCGTAACGCTGTTTTTTTGGCGGAGCAAGGTCTGAACGTAACAGCTTGGGATTATGCTCAATCTGGTTTAATGAAAACAACTAAGTTAGCGGAATCTTGCGGTGTTTCGGTTGAAACAGCACTTGTTGATTTGAATGTAGCCGAGTGGGGAGAAAATCGCTGGGATGAGTTGGTTTGCATTTTCGGTCATTTTCCGAAAGAATTACGTCAAAAAACGTTACAAGGTGTGAAAGCTGCGGTAAAACCGGGTGGTTATTTTATAACAGAGGTGTACTCGATTCATCAAATTCCATATAAAAGTGGCGGACCGCGGGAATTAGAGCTTTTATATACACCAGAGGAATTTTTAGAAGCTTTTGTAGACTGGCGAATCGTTCACTTTTTTATGGGAGAAGTCGTTCGCAATGAAGGTGAGCTTCATAATGGTTTGTCTCATGTGATTCAGTTTGTAGGACAGAAGCCAATCAAGTAGAGAGAAGGAGCTATTTCAAAGCAGAGGCTTTGATACAGCTCTTTTTTTGTTTGAAAGTAGAACGTCCATTCATTGAATTAGACACAATAAAATTAACTATATTTATTTCGATAATGACTCAATGCAAGCAATGAAAATAAATATTCATAACTGTGATAATGCCAATAAATATAACCGGCTAACCCTTGGCCTACAGGATATGTTTTTGCCCAATTTGGTGTTTCATTTTTTTTATTAAGAAGAAAAGTGATGCCGCGTTCAATAGTAGAGGTTGGTTGATCACTAACTGCAATGAGAGCATCCACAGCCCAGGCAGTCTGTGTGACTGTACTTGTCCCCAGTGGTATATACATTCTATGAATATCACTATAACAAGATTCTCCCCAGCCGCCATCTTCATTTTGAATCTTTTTTAACCAATTGACCGCTTTTTGGATAGCATAATGCTCGCATGAATATCCGGCTGCCGCTAATCCGGTTAGGGCGGCCCACGTTCCGTAAATATAGCATACCCCCCAGCGTCCAAACCACGAACCGTTGCTTTCTTGGTGACGAATAAGCCATTTACTGGCTTGCTTGCTGACGTTGTTAGGGTTTTTGATGTTTACAAAATTGCCAAGGAATTCTAATGTCCGTCCTGTTAAATCAGCTGTGGATGGATCGGATAGAATGAAGTCAGCATTTTCTATTGGTAAATAAGTAATCCACGATTTATCTACATTTCTTTCAAAAGCGGGAAATCCACCATCGTTATTTTGCATCGATAAAGTAAAGCGAAGTCCGCGCTGCCAGCTATTTTGAGCGTTTTGTTGATGAGCGAGTGCTCGCAATGAAGCGGTTGTGTCATCCACATCTGGATTTAGTGTACTACCATGGGAAAATCCCCAGCCGCCAGGAACAGCCTGTGGATTGTGAATAACCCAGTCTCCATATTTGTCCTGCTGTTGGGATAGTAAATAAGAGTTTGCTTTTTGAATAGTGGGATCTTGAATAGAGACACCGGATTCTTGCAGAGCGTAACTGATTAAAGCGGTATTCCAAACAGAGGCTGTCGTAAATTGAATATGTGGATGGCCATCGATGGAAGTGACCATTGCTTTCAATCCGTCGACGGCTTTTGTAATGATGGGGGCGTCTTTAGAATAACCGAGAGCAAGAAAGGCGAAAATCATAAAAAAAGTTGCGCTGAAGTAGTTATAAAATGTACCATCACTTTCAATACGGTCTGTCATATAGCGTTTGATGGATGCTTTAGCTAAGGAATGTAAAGAATGAGGTAAGCCGATTAACGAGGAGACACCTTCCTGAACTTTGGAAAATAAAGAACGATATTCACCCGTACGAAATTCTTCCCACAGCTGCTCTTCTTCTCGTTCTTCCTTCTTTATATATAAATCCTTCAAATTCGGACTACTGCTTCGTCTAATCCGAAACTTTTTATGACCAAGAAGCAAGAGGGGAATGAAATGCACTCGACTATAGACGGAAAAATCATACATGCTAATGAGACCATTCGGCGGCAATAAGATGAATTCAAGTGGGATAGGGAATACGAGAGGCCATTTGATTTGTCCGGTAATAGTCAGCATAAATTTAGTAAACAGTTTGGCCTTCTTTATCCCACCTTTCGAGAGGATAAATTGGCGAGCTTTGCGCATAGGTGGATCGTTCTTCTCATAATGTCCGCTATAAAGCAGAGCATAATAGGCCTCAATCGTAAGCGAAAGGTTACCCTCCTTCTCATCATGAAAAAGCTTCCATGCCCCATTGTCTTCTTGTTTACTTGCGATTCTTTCCACTAATGAGGCAATCAGTGTCTCATCCTTCATATCAAGAATGGTCAATAAAATGATCATATACGCATCTGGCGTGATACCCATTTCGAATGGATACTCCCACGCTCCATTAGCCGTTTGATCCGTTTTAAAACGCTGAATGAGGCGGTCGATTTCAGGTTGAACAGGTTGAATCAATTTAAGCAGCCCCCTTTTTTCTATGTTTGCTACAACATGTATATGTATCAAATGATTTGGGGTGCAGTTCTACTTTGATACTTGTTCTTTAAGAAGTAACAAAAGCTCGTCTATATGATTGGCTTCGATTACTTGACCATTTACAATGGCATAGGCGGATTTGCGGCAAGTTGAACAGTTGCTTAAGCATTCGTATTCTTTGTAGTGAATATGAGATTGTTGCAGCAATTGGCTAAAAGCAAGTGTTGTTTTTTCATTTAAATGACGATCGAGATTATTTTGACAAAATTCTATTTGTATCTTTTTTTTAGAGGGGAAAAATTTCGAGAAAAATATTTTCATATTCATCGCGCCCTTTGTTTAAAATTTAGAAACATGCTTTTATGAGATGAAGCGCTGTTTTTATAATACATAGCAATGTATAAAAATGGCTTGTCACGTACATAATTCGACAAAATAAACAAATGTGTATAAACAAATCAGTTGACAGTATAAAATTAGATGTTAAAATATTTATTGTAAAAGTTTTAATGATAATGAATATCATTCGCTTTATTACATTATTTAGGATTAATGAAAATTCTAATGGAAGTTACTACTTGTTTCAACCAGGTTTTTAAAAAATAGGAGGAATGCTTAGGTAGTTAACTTTAAAATGTTTTTTGCTCATTCTAAGTTAAATATAAAAATATTCATTTACTTATCTATCTTTATTTTAGTAGCGATTGCATTTTGGGGTTGATTTTAGAATTTTCTTTAATATATAGTTGAATTCTTACTTGGAGTGATAATCATTTTCAATTGTCGCACCGAGAATAAACACATTATGAGGATTACAAATGAGAATATGGATGTTAATAGTTGCAGCTGTAGTCCTGTCATTTGTATCGCTATTTATCGGGGCGATTGATATTAAGCCGAGTGACTTGCTCGACTGGAATTCGGATAAGACACAAATTTTCTTAGCAAGTCGAGTGCCTCGTTTAATGGCGATTATATTGGCAGGAGCAGGAATGAGTATTGCTGGTTTAATTATGCAGTCTTTAAGTCGAAATAAATTTGTCTCTCCAACGACTGCTGGTACGTTAGATGCAGCAAAACTAGGAATTTTAATTTCAATGCTGTTCTTTACCAATGTAACCTATACGCAGCAAGTTATTTTTAGCTTTGCCTTTGCTTTAGTAGGAACATTAGTTTTTATGCAAATTTTGGATCGTATTAAATTTAAAGATGTCATTTTCGTTCCACTAATTGGGATTATGTACGGGAACATTTTGTCATCGGTTACGACATTTTTTGCATATGAAGCAGACCTTCTCCAAAATATTTCATCTTGGTTAATGGGAAGCTTCACATTAATTATCGCAGGACGCTATGAACTGTTATACATAAGTATTCCAGCGGTTATTTTAGCGTATCTTTATGCGAATAAATTTACAGTCGCAGGTATGGGGGAAGACTTCGCTAAAAACTTAGGCTTAAGTTATAAGTTTGTATTAAATATAGGTCTTATCCTAGTTGCCATTATTGCTACAACTGTCGTACTAACTGTCGGCGTTATTCCGTTTTTAGGTTTAATTGTTCCTAATATTGTATCTCTTTATTTAGGTGATAATTTACGCAAAACTATTCCACATACAGCAGTATTAGGCGTTGTCTTCCTGTTAGTATGTGATATTATTGGGCGTATTATTGTTCACCCTTATGAGATTCCGGTTAACGTAACTGTGGCAGTAATCGGTAGTGTGATCTTCTTAATTATGTTATTTAGGGGGAGAGCATATGCGAAGTAATAGTACGAAGTTGATTTTTTTGGCGGTATTAGCGATTATTTGTATTTTACTTTACGGATTTTATGATATAAAAGGCGGCTTTGATTACGCCTTCCCAAAACGTATGATGCGTGTTACAGCAATGATTGTAACAGGTGTTGCGATTGCGTATTCGACAGTCGTGTTCCAGACAATTACCCATAACCGCATTTTAACACCTTCTGTTATGGGCCTTGATTCGATGTACGAAGTAGTACAAACCTTAATTTACTTCTTTGCAGGGTCACTGTCGATTTGGGTATTAAATAAATATTTAAATTTCGGTGCAGCGATTATCGCAATGGTATTATTTGCACTCATTTTATATCGTTTCTTATTCCGGGCCGATAAGCATCCTATTTATTTACTTCTTTTAATTGGGATGATTTTAGGAACGCTTTTAGGAAGTCTTGTGACATTTTTACAAGTACTGATTGATCCAGTGGAATATTTAAGTCTGCAAAATCGTCTATTTGCGAGCTTTACAAACGTAAAGGCTGACTTATTATATATTGCAATCGGTATTTTATTCATTGCGTTTATTTACGGTTATCGCATTATGGGGAAGCTGGATGTTATGTCACTTGGTCGTGAAAATGCGATTAACCTTGGTATTAACTATGACCGTATGGTAATGAATATTTTAATTTTATCTTCGGTTTTAATTGCGACATCAACAGCACTAGTTGGTCCGATTACGTTCTTTGGCTTAATCGTAGCGAATCTTTCCTATCAATATTTAGCTACATATAGGCATTCTGTTTTAATTTTAGGTGCAAGTTTAATTAGTATTATTGCATTAGTTGGTGGTCAGTTCCTCATTGAACATATTTTTGAATTACGTACGACGTTAAGTGTGATTATTAACTTTATCGGTGGTATTTACTTCATTTATTTATTATTAAAGGAAAGTAGGTCAGCAGGATGATTGAACTCAAGGGACTAACGAAGCGATTTGGTAAAAAGCCTGTTGTAGAAGACGTATCTGTAACCATCGAGCCGGGGACGATTACATCGTTTATCGGACCGAACGGTGCCGGTAAATCTACACTTCTTTCTATGGTGAGCCGGTTATTAGATGCAGATACTGGGGAAGTATTACTTGATAAAAATAATATTAAAAAATGGAAGTCCTCTGATTTTGCGAAGCGCGTTTCGATTTTGAAGCAAGCAAACTACATTAATGTCCGATTAACGGTACGTGAGCTGGTTGCATTTGGCCGCTATCCGTATTCGAATGGACGTCTTACAGCAGAAGATGAAAAATTTGTTGATCAAGCGATTGAATATATGAACTTAACAGAGATGCAAGATAAGTTTTTAGATGAATTATCAGGCGGTCAAAGACAACGTGCGTTTATTGCGATGGTTATTGCGCAAGATACGGACTATGTATTACTTGATGAGCCTTTAAATAACTTAGATATGAAGCATTCTGTTCAAATCATGAAGATTTTACGTAAGCTTGTAGATGAGCTTGGTAAAACAGTTGTCATTGTATTACACGATATTAACTTCGCGTCTGTTTACTCAGATCGTATTGTCGCGTTGAAAAACGGTAAGCTTGTGAAAAACGGGCCGACGCATGAGATTATTAATTCGGATGCACTACGTGAAATTTACGATATGGATATCCCGATTCAAGAGCAAAATGGATGTCGTATTTGTGTATACTTCAATTCACATACCTGATCACTCCCATGGCTAAAGCCGCTGGGGTTCTTTCTCACAAATATCCCACTTACCACCTTCCATAAGAAGAGGCAGAGGCGAGACTTGGGTGAGCAACATTTGAGAGAAAAACAGTCTTTCAAGAGGGCAAGATCGGTGCCAACTACGCCGTTCAACCGGCGATACTTGTCTAGGATTACGATACCGCACTCTTTCTATGAAGAGTGTTGGTCGGCAGAACGTTGAACATTTTACGTGACAGACGTTTTTCCTGTCACAACTACTTATGTTCAGTTTTCAAAGAACATCCTATCTACTAAATTATACCATTCCAAATACGTGGTGTACAGAACGTATTTTCGATATTTTATCTACACATCGCATTTGAGCGAACATTCATCCCATCTCTAAAGGGGATGCGAGCGCACCTTAATGGGCTTTCTTTTCGCAGAAATCTGTAAGGTAACCGAATGGTCGTAAAGAGCAGCCTAGAGGAGATGTACAAGCGTAACTTTTATTTTCTCTAGGTGTTTTTTTAAAAGTGACACAACTGTAGCTTTAAACTATGGATTATTGATATATTATTCGTTCTGAAAAATTTAAAATAATTATTCAGAAAGAGTATTGACGATAACAATTAATAATTCTGTAATGAAAACGATTATCGATGATAATAATTATCATTAATAATAAAGAAATATAAACTACATAAAAGGGGAGTAATACACATGAAAAAATGGAAATTAGCTAGTACAATGTTAGCGATGTCTTTAATGCTTACTGCTTGTGGTTCTAATGAAGAAACTAAAACAGAAGAACCAAAGGAAACTACAACAGCTAAAGATCAGGCTACAGAGGGACAAGGTGCGGTTTATCCAATGACTGTATCTCCAACAACTGCTTCAGCCGAAACTGAGGAAGCAGGTACAATCGACTTTGAAGATGTAACATTTGAAACTATGCCGAAAAAAATCGCAGTGTTTGATTATGGATTCTTAGACACATTAGATGCACTTGGTGTTGAAGGAGTTGTAGGTCTTCCTAAAGACTCAACTTTACCATCTCACCTTGAAGACTACTCTGCTGATAAGTATACAAGTATCGGTACTTTAAAGGAGCCATTACTTGAAGATATCGCTGAAATTGATCCGGATGTAATTTTTATTTCTGGTCGTCAAGCTCCATATTATGAAGAATTAAAGGAAATCGCTCCTGTAGTATTCGTTGGTACTTCTCAAGATGACTATTGGAACACATTTTTAGCTTCTGTAGATACTGCAGCTAAAATGTTCGGTAAGGAAGCGGAAGCTAAAGAATATCTTGCTAAATACGATTCAGCTTTAGAAGAAATTAAAGCTTTAGCTGGTAACTATGAAACATCATTAGTTACTATGTATGATCAAGGTAAATTATCTGGCTTCGCAGAAAACTCTCGTTTCGGTTATATGTATGACATATATGGCTTTAAACCAGTGACAGATAATATCGAGGCTTCTTCTCACGGTTCTAACTTCGGCTTCGAAGCAATTTTAGAATTTGATCCGCAAGTGTTATTCGTAATCGACCGTACAGCAGCTACAGGTGAAAAGTCTAACATCAAAGCTGATATGGAAAATGAAATCATCAAGAAAACAGAAGCTTACAAAAACAATAGAATCGTTTACTTAGATGGTCCACTTTGGTACTTAAGCGGCGGCGGCTTACAATCAGAGCTTGCAAAAATTGAAGAAGTTTTAGCTGAATTAAAATAGGTCAATAATTTATGTATGGGGCTTTCCAACAAGTTAGTGAAAACTGACTCTTTGGAAAGCTCTGTTTTGTTGTTTCATGGCTAGCTTTCTCAATAAAAAGATACAGCAGAACATGCAGGTGGATTAAAAGAGCCTGACTTTGAAGCAATTAACGAATTAGCACCAGAATGGATTTTAATCTCTGGGCGTTACACAGAAGTATATGAAGAATTAAACAAAATTGCTCCAACTGATAAAAAAAGGTCTGATTGTTTTAACATCTGGCGTCGGTTTAGTGTCTCTTGATAAAATGATCAGTGATATTGAAGCGGCTGAGACGTATTTGAGGAAGGCCGCCTAATTTTGTTTATTTGACGAGGATAGGTGGCTTTTTCGTTTATATAGGAAGAAAAAGATAAGCGACTTTACTTTTGATTCTCCAGCGCTTGTATTTTCGCTTTAATCGGTGAATAATAACTTATAATAAAGGTCTACATTGAAATAACGCTTAGTTCATTCATGTATGTGCATAGCTGTTTATTCAATAACGTTTATTAGAATAGTCATTATAAATAAGGGATATTTTCTTCCAAAATATTGAACTTTATAGCATTTTTTTTATAAGTCGTTTATAATGAGTACAGCCTAGCTGCGTTTAGTTTACAGTATTATTTATTGGCAAGTTCACGAATGATTTTATATAGTATAAGAGTGAATGTGAGGATGCAAAGAGCAATATCAAAATTAGGTGATGATTTGTAAAGTTCATTCATAAGATAGTGAGGTGCCAGAATACAAGTTGTCTCAGAATGTAGCAACAATGGGTTTTATAGGTGATTGATTAATGAACTTATAAGTGTTAGTATTAACTTTATTGTTTTTCCGAAGTTTATAAAGAAGTTGTAACAGTAGGTATATACGTTACCACTAGATTAGTAGAGGTGAAACCATGAATAACTTTTTTAAAAAAGGCCAGCAGTTCTTGATTGATCATACTCTTGGCTTTTTCTTAATTGCAGTCGTCATGTTTTGGATTAAAACATACATTGGGTATCAAGTAGAATTTAGTTTAGGCATTGAGAATGGATTACAAAGCTTTTTATTATTTATTAATCCATTAAGTTCAGCCGTTCTATTCTTTGCTTTAGCATTATTAGCAAAAGAGAAAAAGATGATTAAATGGATTGTTCGTTTAAATGTAATTTTCTCCTTATGGTTATTCTTTAATATTGTGTATTATCGTTCATTTACGGACTTTATTACGTTACCAACATTAACACAAGTACAAAATGCAGGAAACCTAGGATCGAGCGTATTAGCGCTTTTTAAACCATATGATGTATTGTACTTTGTAGATACCATTATTCTCTTTGTCCTATATAAATGGAAAGGGAAAAAATTCGTAGTTGTTAAACCAAAGCGTCGGACAGTTGCAATAGTGTTTCTAACAGGGATTGCTATTTTTACTGTAAATCTAGCATTAGCAGAGAAAGATCGTCCGCAGTTATTATCAAGAACGTTTGACCGTAACTATATTGTGAAATATTTAGGTCTGTATAATTACACAATATATGATGCTGTTCAAAATACAAAAACATATGCTCAACGTGCAACAGCTAGCAGTAATGATTTAACGGAAGTGGTCAACTATACAAAGGCAACAAAAGCTGAACCGAACCCGAAATACTTTGGTGCAGCTGAAGGGAAGAATGTCATTTATCTTCACTTAGAGTCGATGCAACAATTCTTAATTGACTATAAATTAAATGGGGAAGAAGTTACACCATTTTTAAATTCATTAGCAAAGAGTAAGGATTTCATGTATTTCGATAACTTCTTCCATCAAGTGGGACAAGGGAAAACAGCCGATGCAGAATTTATGCTAGAAAACTCGTTGTTTGGATTGCCTCAAGGAGCAGCTTTTACAAATCGGGCACAAAATACGTACCAAGCAGCTCCAGCTATTTTAAAACAAGAGGGGTATACATCAGCTGTATTCCATGGAAACTATAAATCATTCTGGAACCGTGATAAGATGTACAAATCACTTGGTTTTGATAAGTTCTTTGATGCGGAATATTATGATATGAAAGGCGAAGATGTTGCAAGTTATGGATTGATGGATAAACCGTTTTTCAAGGAATCTATTCCTAACTTAGAAGCACTTCCACAGCCTTTCTATGCGAAGTTTATTACGGTATCTCATCACTTCCCTTATACAATCGACCAAGAGTTAACAACAATTGGTAAGCATACGACGGGTGATGCATCTGTAGATAATTACTTCCAAACTGCTCGATATGCGGATGAAGCCTTAAAGGAATTCTTCACATATTTGAAGGAATCAGGATTATATGATAACTCTGTAATTGTGATGTACGGTGATCACTATGGTATTTCTGAGAATCATATGCGAGCAATGTCAGAGGTTCTTGGAAAAGAAGTGGGCGAATTTGAAGATGGACAATTGCAACGTGTGCCATTATTGATTCATGCACCAGGTGTTGAAGGTGGAGTGAAACATCAATATGGTGGTCAAATCGACCTTAGACCGACATTGCTTCATTTATTAGGTGTAGATACGAGTGAATATGTACAATTCGGTACAGACTTATTATCTAAGGACCATAATGAAATTGTTCCATTCCGGGATGGTGATTTTGTAACGCCGGATTTCTCATCATTTAAAGGAGTATATTATGATACGAAAACAGGCGAAACCGTTGAACCAACGGAAGAGATGACTAAAGCGAAAGAGTTTGTTGAAATGAAATTGAATCTGTCTGATAAAGTTGTCAATGGCGACTTGCTTCGTTTCTATGAACCAGAAGGCTTTGTACCTGTTGATCCAAACGACTATGATTACACATATAAAGAAGAAGAGCAAACAAGTACACCTTCTTCTAATAAAGAATCCAAGTAAAGTAAAAGGAGCCTAGAATCAATTTCTAGGCTCCTTTATTTTTGTATGGAGGTTTTACTTTATTTAGCAAGCATTTGTGCAATATATTTTTTAATTTCCTCTGGCTTTCCGGCAATCGTATCTTCACGAACTTGATCTTTTGCAACCTTTTCTTTTGCCTTCTTTAGAACTTCTTCAGCATTTTTTTGTGCCACGACAACAACACCGTCCGCATCGCCGACAATAATATCTCCCGGATAAACAGCGACGCCGCCGCATGAAATTGGCACATTAATATCGCCGACTCCTGCTTTACCGCTGGAAGCGACTGTTGTACCTCTTGAGAAAACAGGGAAATCTAGCTCTTTAATGGCTACGATATCTCGAATTACTCCGTCAACAACTAATGCACGGATGCCCATCGTTTTCATTAAACCAACAACAAAGTCTCCAGCAATAGCACGATATGTATCTCCTTTACTATCAACAACAAGTACATCACCAGGTTGTGCGGCTCCAATCGCTTTTAAGACAGCGCGATTATCATTAATCGGCAGTTGAACGGTCAATGCTCGTCCAGCAAAGCGATAATGCTCCTGTAAAGGTTTGATAGCAGAATTTAGGTTGTTTAATCCATCGAGTACATCTGAAATCGCCGTTGTGGGGATATTTTGAAACTCCGTAATGATATTTTCCATACACTGATTCCTCCTATTAAACTGTTATATAACAATTATACTATTTTAATGAATAAATAGAAAATATTTCTTTGTAAAAAAATTCATGTGTTTGCCCCCGTATATATTGTGTGTTATAGTAAGGGCAATATTAAAGTTTCTAGGGTTCCGCGATTGTGAAGGTCGGACTGGTCCGAGAGAAACGCGCAAGATTCAGCTTGCGTACACGGAGGGATAAAAGCCCGGGAGGTATTGAAAAATATACTTTCCGGGCTTTTTGCTGTGAAAAAGAGGAGGAGAAAAAAATGGCGTGGCTTTATTTAATCATTGCAGGAGTATTCGAAGTGATATGGGCAACAAGCTTAAAATATACGGAAGGATTTACGAAAATCATTCCATCTGTTATTACTGTTGTTGGGATGATTATTAGTTTCTATTTTTTATCAGCAGCAATTAAAACATTACCGCTTGGGACGGCTTATGCGATTTGGACAGGAATTGGCGCTGTCGGAGCGGTTACTATAGGGATTATCTTTTTTCAGGAACCGAAAGACTTCCTGCGTCTCTTCTTTGTGGGCTGTATTGTAATAGGGATTATTGGTTTAAAGGTTACTTCTTCTCAGTAGGCAAGTTTTTTTAGGTATTGCTCTGACTGAGCATATTTAACAGTTTTTCTTTTTATAATAGGGATAGAAGGGAGTGGCTGAAATGGAGAGAAGATGGTGGAAAGAGGCGGTTGTCTATCAAATTTATCCACGAAGCTTTATGGACAGCAATGGCGATGGAATTGGTGATTTACAAGGCATTATGATGAAGCTCGATTATTTGCAAACGCTTGGTGTCGATGTCATTTGGCTATCTCCAATTTATCAATCTCCTAATGATGATAACGGGTATGATATTAGTGATTATCGCTCGGTTATGAGCGAATTTGGAACAATGGCTGATTTTGAACGGTTGTTAAAGGCGCTTCATGAGCGTGGAATGAAGTTGGTGATGGATCTCGTTGTCAATCATACGTCAGATGAGCATGAGTGGTTTGTTGAATCAAGGTCGTCTAAAGACAATCCGAGGCGAGAGTATTATATATGGCGCCAAGGCAGGAATGGACAACCTCCTACGAACTGGGAATCTGTATTTAAAGGGTCTGTCTGGGAATATGATGCCAATACAGATGAATATTATTTACATTTATTTAGTAAAAAGCAGCCGGATTTGAATTGGGAAAACGAAGCGGTACGAAAAGAAATTTATGAAATGATGAAGTGGTGGCTGGATAAGGGAGTCGATGGATTCCGAATGGATGTTATTAACTTGATTTCCAAGGACCCTGCTTTTCCAGATGGATATGTGTATCCAGGAAAACAGTATGGAGACGGTAGTCCTTATATTATGAATCGCCCTTGGTCTCATGAGTTTTTGCAAGAAATGAATCGGGAAGTATTGGCGCATTACGATATTATGACAGTTGGTGAGGCACCTGGAGTTAATCCAGATCAAGCGAAATTGTATACAGGGCAAAAGCGGAATGAATTACAAATGGTATTTCAATTTGAACATGTCGATTTAGGAGGAGGACCAGAAGGGAAATGGAGCAATGGTCCGTGGAAGCTGACTGATTTGAAACATATTTTAACGAAATGGCAAAAGGGGTTAGAGGAGGATGGCTGGAACAGTTTGTATTGGAATAATCATGATCAGCCACGAGCCGTTTCTCGATTTGGTGATGATGGCATGTATCGAGAAGTTAGTGCCAAAATGTTAGCTACTTGTCTTCATATGATGCAGGGCACTCCCTATATTTATCAAGGGGAGGAACTTGGGATGACCAATGTGGCCTTTCATCAGTTAGATGAATATCGAGATATTGAAACAATCAATGCTTATCACGAGCTCGTATACAGCCGAGGATGGTCACATGATCAGATGATGGCTGCTATTCATGCTCGCGGGCGTGATAATGCGAGAACACCGATGCAGTGGAATCACTCTAAGCATGCAGGTTTTACCTCGGGTACTCCATGGATTGCAGTAAATCCTAATTATTTACAAGTTAATGCCGAAGAATCTATTAATAATCCAGCCTCCATTTTTTATTATTATCGAACATTAATTGGATTGCGAAAGAAATATAGCATTATTGTCTATGGTCGTTATGATTTGCTTTTTCCAGAAGACGAACGTATTTTTGCGTATACGAGAACGTTAGGAGAACAAAAGCTGCTTGTACTTTGTAATTTCACAGCTAATGCGGCTGACTTTTTCTTACCGAAAGAATTTATTCACAAATCAGCTAAGCTATTAATTAGTAATTATAATCAGAGGAATGAGGATGAAATAAACGAGGCTCCACTACGCCCTTATGAATGCCGTGTGTATTATCTATAGTAGAACCTATAAAGAAAGAACCCGATATACAATATCAGGTTCTTTCTTTAATATTATTCAGCTTTAAAGTCGCATTCCTCAAGAGGAATTAATTTTGTTTTATGTTTAATTTTATACCCAATCCATACAATGAAGAATAGGACTAAGCCAATGTACGAGACAAGCATAGAATTCCAGTCAATTCCGTCCGTTGAGAACGCTTGATATCCTTGTCCAATAATGATGATGATACAAAGAACCAATGCTAATATTGGGCCGAACGGGAATCCTTTTGCACGATATGGTAAATCATCTAAACTATGTCCTTGAGCAATGTAAGCCTTACGGAATCGATAATGAGCAATAGCAATTCCGACCCATGTTACAAAACCAGCCATACCCGAAGCATTTAATAGCCAAATATAAACGACGCCATCTCCAAATAAAGAAGCGGAGAAAGCAAGTGTACCGACTAATGCTGTGACAATAAGGGCATTCACAGGAACGCCGCGTTTGTCTAATTTACCAAGGAATTTAGGTGCCTTTCCATCGCGGGCTAAATCCCAAAGCATACGCGTAGATGCGTACATACCAGAGTTTCCAGCGGACAATACAGATGTTAGAATGACTGCATTCATAACAGAAGCAGCGAAAGCAAGACCGGCTCTTTCAAATACAAGTGTAAATGGACTAACCGCAACGTCATCACTTAACAGACGGGCATCTGTAAATGGAATAATCATACCAATAACTAGAATGGCTAAAATATAGAATAAAATAATGCGCCAGAATACGGATTTAATAGCTTTAGGAATATTTTTCTCAGGGGCTTCACTTTCTCCTGCTGTTACGCCAAGCAGTTCAGTTCCTTGGAAAGAGAATCCGGCAACCATGAATACACCAAGGATTGCGAAAAATCCACCGTTAAATGGACCACCATCTGCCACGAAGTTAGAGAACCCGATTGGATCGTTTCCTCCCATAATGCCAAAAATAATAAGGATTCCGGTAACAATAAAGATTACAACCGTTACAACTTTAATCATGGCAAACCAAAATTCCGCTTCCCCAAAGCCTTTAACGGATAAGTAGTTGAATAAAAACATAATCACTAGTGCCAATCCGCTCCATAGAAGAGACGGGCTGTCCGGGAACCAGAACTTCATAATAAGAACAACGGCCGCTAGTTCTGCAGCAATTGTAATGGCCCAGTTATACCAGTAATTCCAGCCAATGGCAAAGCCAAAGGATGGATCAACGAACTTAGATGCGTATACGCGGAATGAACCTGCAACTGGCATGAAGGCGGCCATTTCGGCTAGACTTGTCATTAAGTAGTACACCATAAGCCCAATAGCTGCATATGCAACAAGTGCTCCGCCAGGTCCAGCTTGATGAATAGCTCCTCCACTAGCTAGGAATAAACCAGTCCCAATTGTTCCACCTAAAGAAATCATCATTAAATGACGAGCTTTTAGATTCCGTTTTAATTGGGAAGGGGGTGTTGATAAGTTTGAATTTTTCATACATGTAACACTCCTTTTAAATTAGAAGGAAAGGACATTAGAAAAACACGAATTATCGCTCCTAATGGCGAAAGTCGATGTCTTTTTTATATTTAAGAGAAGTTAAACTTTCTTAAAGTATAAAAAAAACAGCCATCGAAAGATCGACGGCTGTTTTCTATAAACCCGTGTAATCCTTCCGAAGATAGCTCCCCACGTTGTTTCAGCAACGTGACAGTAATGTGCCTATTCGGTCACACCACCAGCAAGATGACCCCAAGAAAATCGTCTTGCTTCGGCAACTTATCCTTTTAAACGAAGTCATTGATATTCTTGTATCTCACTCGTTCTACTTTTATAAGCCGCAGCCTCTACCCCATCGGTTAATGAGGAAATATGCATTTTTTTATTATAGTAGAATTATAATCTAGTGATTTAAATAGTGCAATGATAACTTATTGGAAATGGCTTATAGTTACGATTTCAGTTTTCTGAATATTCAATATAAATAGCTGTTTTGTGAATATTTTCAACTGATTTCTCAAAGCATTCTATTATTATTCTGGAATATAAATCATTTAGGTAATTCAATAAAAAAGTAAAAAAGGGTTGCACTTTTGCATATAAATTATGTATATTATAAAATAAGTTTACCTAAGGAAACTTTTTAGTGCTTGACCATCAAAAGTGGTTCAATCTGTATTTTTTTATTCTTATTTTTGCATTAAGGAAACATTTATAACTACACGAAAAAGGGGGATGTTTATGAAATTCATATGGAAGTCAATGGCGAGTGTTATGTTTGTTTTTCTTTTATTAGTCGGGTGTTCAACGGAGACGGATAATCAAACGGAGGGCAAGCTTGTAGTAGTGGCGACAACGGGAATGATTGGAGATTTAGCTCAAAATATTGGCGGAGAGCATGTCGAGGTGACAAGTTTGATGGGGTCAGGAGTCGATCCGCATTTATACAAAGCAACTCAAGGAGATGTCAAGACACTTGATGGGGCAGATATGATTCTATATAACGGTCTTCATCTTGAAGGGAAAATGGAAGAGATTTTTGAGCAAATGGGCGAGCAAAAAACGACGATTGCGGTTTCTAAAGATATTGCTAAGGAAGAACTGCATGAAGTAAAGGCTGGGCAATATGATCCGCATATTTGGTTTGATGTTACGCTGTGGATGCAAGCTGCCGATACGGTCAATGAAGCATTAATAAAGGAAGATCCAGCCAATAAAGAAAGTTACCAAAAAAATTATGAAGCATATATTGAGAAATTAAAAGAACTACATGAATATGTTCAATCTGAAATCAATACGATTCCAGAATCACAACGTGTACTTGTTACAGCGCATGATGCATTTGGCTATTTCGGTGCAGCGTATGGATTAGAAGTGAAAGGGCTGCAAGGAATGAATACCGTATCCGAATACGGTTCTAAAGATGTCACAGATTTACGTGATTACTTAGTAGAAAAACAAATTAAAGCGATCTTCGTAGAAACGAGTGTTCCTAAAAAAGCAATCGAAGCCGTTATTCAAGGGGCTGAAAAGCAAGGGCATACTGTGAAAATTGGAGGAGAATTATTCTCAGATGCAATGGGAGAAAAAGGAACAGAAAAAGGAACGTATCTTGGAATGGTGCGTCACAATACCGATACGATTGTAAATGCGTTGAAATAAGGAGGGGTTTGGATGCCTAATGTATTAAAGGTAGAAGATTTTACAATTGCTTATCATAAAAAGCCAGTTATTGAATCTGTTTCTTTTGAAGTACCAGAAGGTAAGTTAATTGGGATTATCGGGCCAAATGGGGCAGGGAAATCCACTTTAATTAAAGGAATTTTAGAACTTGTTCCGCGCATTTCCGGGAAAGTAACGATTCAGGGAAAATCATATAGAGCGATGCGAAAAAACGTAGGCTATGTGCCGCAGCGTGAATCTGTTGATTGGGATTTTCCGACGAATGCTTTAGATGTTGTGATGATGGGGCGTTACGGCCACTTAGGATGGCTAAAGCGCCCTGGCAAGGCGGAAAAGCAAAAGGCGTTAGAGTGCTTAGACAAAGTAGGGATGGTTGATTATGCAAATCGACAAATTAGTCAGCTATCAGGCGGGCAACAGCAACGAATTTTTTTAGCAAGAGCTTTGGCGCAGGAAGCCGATTTATATTTTATGGATGAACCATTTGTTGGTGTGGATGCAGCAACAGAGAAAGCGATTATTCAATTGCTTATGGAGCTAAAGCAGAGTGGCAAAACGGTGCTTGTCGTTCATCATGATCTTTCAACAGTAAAAGAGTATTTTGACTGGACGATTCTACTGAATAAACAGCTTATTCAAATAGGACCGACAGAAGAGGTGTTTACTCCGGAGCATTTACAAAAAACGTACGGCGGTAAACTTGCGATTTTATCTGATTCACAATCAGGATTGTTAATAAATTGAGGTGGAATCAATGAGTATATTAGAGGTCCTTCGTGACCCGAACACACAGTGGATTTTACTTGGAACGCTTTTGCTCGGTTTAAGTAGTGGTGTTATTGGAAGCTTTGCTTATCTTAGAAAACAGTCTTTACTTGGAGATACACTTGCTCATGCAGCGCTTCCGGGTATTTGTATCGCTTTTATTTTAACCGGGGTTAAATCGATTTCTTTCTTTCTTTTTGGAGCAGCTATTGCTGGGATGATTGCGGTATTCTTCATTAGTGTATTAACAAAATATAGTCGAATTAAGCAAGATTCGGCGCTTGGGATTGTATTATCTTCTTTCTTTGGATTAGGTATTGTTTTATTAACACAAATTCAACAAAGTTCTTACGGAAATCAGAGTGGATTGGATAAATTTTTGTTTGGACAGACGGCCTCTATGGTCATGACCGATGTGTATGTGATGATGGGGGTGTCGCTTGTTTTAATCTTAGTTTGTACGCTGTTTTTTAAAGAATTTAAACTTTTATCTTTTGATCCAGGTTTTGCAAAGGGAATCGGTTTACCTGTCTTGTTATTGGATTATATCATTATGCTATTAATTGTTGGAGCGGTTGTGACTGGAATTCAAGCGGTTGGCGTTGTATTGATGGCAG
The DNA here is from genome assembly GCF_004006295.1 of Peribacillus asahii. Classification (NCBI taxonomy): domain Bacteria; kingdom Bacillati; phylum Bacillota; class Bacilli; order Caryophanales; family Bacillaceae; genus Peribacillus; species Peribacillus asahii. Next base: position 4,253,477 of record NZ_CP026095.1, on the reverse strand, counting down.
CTTTACTCATCACACCAGCTGTTTCAGCTAGGTATTGGACAGAGCGATTACATGTAATGGTGATATTATCTGGTGTGTTTGGTATGGTAAGTGGAATAAGTGGTACGCTGCTCAGCGCAACTGTGAACAATTTACCCACCGGTCCACTGATTGTTCTTTCGGCAACGGGGTGGTTTGTACTTTCCTTATTATTTGCTCCGAATCGCGGCGTGGTAGCGAAGCTTTGGCGAAGGGGAGATACGAAACGGAAATATGAATTAATGCGTAAACTGCAAAAACAAGGAGTGCATCGCTATGAATGATTTTTGGATTATCCTTGTTGGAGCACTTGTTGCTTGTTCTTGTAGTGTTGTCGGTTGTTTTTTAGTGGTCAGAAAAATCGCGATGGTGGGGGATGCGATTAGTCATTCCGTATTGCCTGGAATTGTGTTAGCGTTTCTGTGGAGTGGATCAAGAGAATCTATTTTCATGTTAATGGGAGCTGCGCTACTTGGGCTATTAACTGTTTTTTTGATTCAACTATTTCAAAACTCAGGTGTTCAGGGGGATGCAGCGATTGGTGTTGTATTCACATCGCTTTTTGCTATCGGTGTTTTATTAGTTAGTTTGTATACGCAGCAAATTGATTTTGACTTAGAACATGTTTTGTATGGGGAGATTGCGTATACGCCGTGGCATATGATGACGATTGCAGGTCAGGATATGGGCCCGAGGGCCATATGGATGGTTGGAAGCAGTTTCCTCATTAATATAGTTCTCATCTTTGTATTCTTTAAGCAGTTTAAAATTTGTTCATTCGATGCAGCGCTGGCAGCAGCAATGGGAATTCCCGTGATGTTTTTTCATTACTTATTAATGAGCCTTGTTTCCGTAACAACGGTCGCAGCTTTTGATAGTGTCGGTGCGATTCTTGTCGTGGGTATGCTTATTATTCCGGCTGCCACAGCGTATTTATTAACAGATCAATTACATCGAATGATTATAATCAGCATGGTTGTGGGCATTTTAAGCTCGGTAGTCGGCTATTACGTAGCGACTGCTTTAGATGCTTCGATTTCTGGATGTATGGTATGTGCTGCGGCGCTATTTTTTACTTTAGCGTTTCTATTCTCACCGAGCCATGGGCTGATTAGCCGGGTTTGGCGTCGTAAAGTTTCATTTAAGAGCATCTAAATGATGTACGGGTATTCACTTAGGTCATTTTTAGCTCACAGTTTTGAAGTTTAGCGTAAGCTGATTAGTTCTTTCTGGACATAAGCTGCTTCTGTTTAAGGGGCGAGGCATTATGTTTTTTAAGAAGAATTAAGGAGCTTGCGCTTTTCTTAATGTCTAGCTCGCTGTGAAAAAGATGAAAGCCCTTGAAAGGCAAAGGGCTCCTTCCGGGTCTTTCCCTATTTTCTTCACGAGCTGGTCGAGCCGATTCCGCTTTTCTTATAACTTCTCCTTCGATATAGTTGTGATTTTGACTGTATAAAGTATAATGAGTAAGTGTGTTATTTTACTTTATATCTACAGTAAGATCCTTGCTAGGGGAGAGTTAGTATGCAGGAACAAAATAATTTTTCGTCGCGTATAGATTTTGGGTTAGTTACCATTTTATTGTTACTGTGTATTACAAGCTGTGTAGCCATTTATAGTGCACAATCAACAGGACAATATTCAAGTAACTTTTTACTGAAACAAATTATTTCTTATATGGTTGGAGTCGGGATTGTTTTGGGAGTCATTACATTAGACTCTGATCAATTAAAGAAAATATCTTGGTATGCATACGGCTTTGGGCTGTTTGTACTCCTAATGCTCATCATTATGCCAGAAAGCATTGTCCCTCGAATTAATGGAGCAAGAAGTTGGTTTAAATTCCCAGGGTTTGGTACGATTCAGCCTTCGGAGTTTATGAAGGTATTCCTCATTTTGGCGCTTGCAAATGTCATTCACACACATCATTTGAAAAATTCGTTGAAAACAATTGAAACGGATTTATGGCTGCTCGGTAAATTAATTTTAGTTACTATGGCGCCGTTACTCCTCATTATGCAACAGCCGGATTTAGGAACCTCTCTTGTACTATGTGCTATTTTGGCAGGGATGATTTTTATTTCAGGAATATCGTGGAAAATATTGCTGCCGATTGTTTCAACAGCGGTTTTGCTTATTTCTACCATTTTTTATTTTATTTTATGGCAGCCTGATTTAATTAAGAAATATTTAGGTGTTAAAGAGTATCAGTTTGGACGTATCTATTCTTGGTTGGATCCGTATAACTATTCAAGTGCTGAAGGGTTTCATTTAATTAAATCGTTACTTGCAATTGGTTCAGGTCAAACATTTGGAAAAGGACTTGGCTCACGCGAGGTATATTTACCTGAAAGTCAAACCGATTTTATTTTCAGCGTTATTGGTGAAGAATATGGTTTTATCGGTTCTAGTATTGTGATTAGCTTATTTTTCCTATTGGTGTATCATATTACGAAAACAGGGATGGAAACGAAAAATAATTTCTACACGTATATTTGTGTCGGTGTAATTAGTATGCTGACGTTCCACGTGTTCCAAAATATTGGGATGACAATCGGAGTTATGCCGATTACAGGGATTCCGCTGCCTTTTATTAGCTATGGAGGTAGTTCGTTGATGGGAAATATGATGGCGATGGGCTTAATCTTCAGTATTCGTTATCATCATAAGAAATATATGTTCTAAAAAAGTCGACTTTTGTCGACTTTTTTAATTTAGGTTCTATTAAATAATATTGTTGGTAAAACGGTAGGAGCCAAAACTCAACATCTTCTTATAACAAACCTTTAGTTTAGATAAAGACTTGTAATGAGTCTTGAAACTACATGATTCACGCTATCCTATTTTTTAAATTGGTTATTTTGACTGTTTACTTTATTTTTTCCATGACGATTTTCTCCGCCAGGTCCAGCATCGCCTTTGACGCTGGCTGCACTAACAGCAGCTTTCGATGGTTGATGTTTCTGCTTCATAATTGTTGTCACCTCCAGTAATCACTCCTTTTATGTTTTCTAATTGGTGTGAAAATAATCAAAAAATAACTTGAAAAATTTACTGTTTAATCATTGAAAATTTTACATAAATATCCTATTATTAAAAGTAACAAAAGATTTTCACTTTTTTTTGCTTTTTTTTGCTTGAAAAATGAATGAGTATTCATTCAATACACTGCGTAAGGGGGATATGAGCTTGGTGCGACAAATACGAAAGGCTGCTGTTTTAGGATCAGGAGTTATGGGATCAGGGATTGCGGCACATCTCGCTAACATCGGCATTCCGACTTTATTATTAGACATGGTTCCTCGGGAACTCACAGAGGATGAGAAGAAAAAAGGGCTAACGCTTGAGGATAAATCCGTTCGAAATCGTATCAGTCAAACGGCGCTTTCAAAGCTATTAAAGCAAAAGCCAGCACCGTTAACATCCAAAAAAAATCTAGCATTCATTGAAGCAGGAAATTTTGAGGATGATTTAGAACGGTTAAAAGATGTTGATTGGGTCATTGAGGTCGTTGTAGAGAATTTGGCAGTGAAAAAGAGCATATTTGAAAAAGTGGATCAGTTTCGGAAACCGGGCAGTATCGTTTCTTCAAATACATCGGGAATTTCTATTGAAGCGATGGCAGAGGAACGTTCAGAAGATTTCCAAAAGCATTTCCTTGGCACGCATTTTTTTAACCCTCCGCGTTATTTGAAGTTATTGGAAATTATACCAACGAAAGCAACCGATTCCACGGTATTTGCTTTTATGAGGGAATTTGGTGAAAATGTGCTTGGTAAAGGTGTTGTTGAAGCAAGGGATACACCGAACTTTATTGCAAATCGTATTGGCACATATGGCTTACTCGTGACTGTTCGTGAAATGCTAAAAGGCGGTTACAGCGTAGGAGAAGTGGATTCTATCACAGGTCCGCTTATCGGCCGACCGAAGAGTGCGACATTCCGCACGCTTGATGTCGTTGGGCTGGATACATTTGCACATGTTGCCAAAAATGTTTATGACCAAGTAAAGGGCGATGAGCAAGAAGTCTTTCGTACACCGGATTTTATGCAGAAAATGCTTGAAAAAGGCTGGATAGGCAGCAAATCAGGGCAAGGATTTTTTCTGAAAAAAGGTAAGGAAATTTTGGAGCTAAATCCTGAAACACTACAGTATGAAGAAAGAAAAAAATTACAAGCACCATCCATTGAGATAGCAAAGCAAACAAAAGGGTTTGCTAATAAAATGAAAGCGCTTGTATACAGCGAAGATCGTGCAGGTCAACTGCTATGGAATATAGTCATGCCAACGCTTGTTTATTCTGCTCAACTACTTGGTGAAATTGCTGAAACAATTGTAGATTTAGATCAGGCGATGAAATGGGGATTTGGCTGGTCAGCTGGGCCGTTTGAAATATGGGATGCGATTGGGATAGCGCAGTCTGTAGCTCGTTTAGAACAAGAAGGAATCGCTGTACCGCAATGGCTAAAAGATTTTGTAGCTGCCGGACATGAAACTTTTTATAAAGAAGAGAACGGTATTGTTTCTTATTACGACAACGGTAGCTATAAACAAGTTATTGAAAATCCAAGGGTCATTCATTTACAGACTATTAAAAAGCAAAAAGGGGTTATTAAGAAAAATAGTGGAGCAAGTTTAATGGATATTGGTGATGGTGTTATTCTACTTGAATTTACTTCACCGAACAATGCGATTGGTCTAGACATTGTACAAATGATTAATGTCGCCGTAGATGAAGCGGAAGCTAATTATAAAGGGTTAGTCATTGGAAACCAAGGTAAAAACTTCTGCGTTGGAGCCAATATCGCGATGATGTTAATGGAAGCCCAAGATGACAATATTTTTGAATTAGATTTCGTCATTAGGCAATTCCAAAATGCGATGCTCAAAATTAAATATAGTGCTGTTCCAGTAGTAGCTGCACCATTCAATATGACACTTGGGGGGGGAGCGGAAGTATCATTACCAGCCGCTCGGATTCAAGCCACAACGGAAACGTATATTGGTCTTGTTGAGGCAGGCGTCGGTTTAATTCCTGGCGGTGGTGGAACGAAAGAGCTGTATATGAAAGCATTAAAAGGGCTTCCAAAAGGAGTATCTGTAGATATTCAACAAGTTGCTAATAAAGTGTTTGAAACAGTGGCGATGGCGAATGTTTCTACGTCTGCAGCAGAAGCTCGTGAAACGAACTTCTTGAACTTTGCCGATGGCATTAGTGTCAATCCGGATCATCAATTATATGATGCTAAACAAGTTGTCCTTTCCCTGTATGAACAAGGGTATACACCGCCTGTTCGTGAAAAAGTTCCGGTAGTTGGTGAAAGCGGCTATGCAACGCTATTGCTTGGTGCAGAAGCGATGAGACTGTCCGGCTATTTGTCTGAACATGACATGGTGATTGCTAAAGAACTTGCTTATGTATTATCGGGAGGAAAACTTCCATTTGGAACGGAAGTCGATGAGCAATATTTATTAAACTTAGAAAGAGAAGCATTTTTACGATTAATCTCTATGCCGAAATCTCAGCAAAGAATGCAGCATATGCTTATTAAAGGGAAGCCGTTACGTAACTAATAGAACGATAAGAATAGTTTGATAGAGCAGCATTTTAATATGGATAGGGGGATCTGCATGAGAGAAGCGGTTATAGTAGCTGGAGCGCGGACTCCGGTAGGAAAAGCGAAGAAAGGTTCTCTTGCGACTGTACGACCGGATGATTTAGGGGCTCTTGTTGTGAAAGAAACATTAAAACGTGCTGGAAATTATGAAGGCAATATTGATGACTTAATTATGGGCTGTGCGATGCCTGAAGCAGAGCAAGGTTTAAATATGGCTAGAAATATTGGAGCATTGGCAGGTTTGCCGCATACGGTTCCAGCCATCACGATTAATCGTTATTGTTCAAGCGGTTTGCAAAGCATTGCTTATGGAGCGGAACGAATTATGCTGGGGCAAAGCGATACCATTCTTGCAGGCGGAGCGGAGTCGATGAGTATGGTTCCGATGACTGGCCATGTTATGCGTCCTAACGCAAGGCTAGCGGAAACGGCTCCACAATATTATATGGGGATGGGACATACCGCGGAGGAAGTAGCGAAGAAGTATGGTATTTCCCGCAAAGATCAAGATGAATTTGCAGTACGAAGTCATCAAAAAGCGGCTAAAGCGATTGCAGCAGGTAAATTTGTTGATGAAATTGTGCCCGTAGATGTAACGGTTCGTTCGGTAGGTCCGGATTTAAAACTAAAAGAAACGTCATTTCGCTTTAAGGAAGATGAAGGAGTGCGAGCAAATACAACGGCTGAAGTACTAGGAAAGCTGCGCCCAGCCTTTTCAGTGACAGGAACTGTAACCGCTGGGAACGCGTCACAAACAAGTGATGGTGCTGCAGCAGTGATGGTCATGGATCGTGAGAAATCTACCTCCCTAGGTTTAAAGCCGATTGGTAAGTTCCGTTCCTTTGCCGTTGCAGGTGTTCCGCCTGAAGTGATGGGAATCGGACCAATCGCAGCCATTCCTAAAGCGTTAAAATTAGCAGGCCTTGAATTATCAGATATCGGTTTGTTTGAGATAAATGAAGCATTTGCTTCCCAATCAATTCAAATTATTCGTGAGCTTGGATTAAATGAAGAGATTGTAAATGTGAATGGCGGAGCGATTGCCCTAGGACATCCGCTTGGCTGCTCAGGAGCGAAGTTGACTTTATCGTTGCTTCATGAAATGAAACGACGCAATGAACAATTTGGAATTGTAACGATGTGTATTGGCGGCGGTATGGGCGCTGCTGGTGTGTTTGAATTACTAGCTTAATCAAGTGGAAGCCGTAAATGATGGATCACTAAATAGGGGGTAATCGGATGTCTAATCAAATAGAAAAGTTAATTAAAGGCGGCGGGTTTTTAGTTGAAGAAATTTCTTGTGAGCGTGTATTTACACCGGAAGACTTTACCGATGAACAATTAATGATTGCAAAAACAACGGAAGACTTTTTAGTCAATGAAGTGCTCCCACAAGTAGAACACTTAGAGAATCATGAATTCGAACGCTCTGTAAAACTATTAAAGCAAGCAGGTGAGCTTGGATTACTAGGGGCTGATGTTCCGGAAGAGTACGGTGGATTAGGGCTTGATAAAATCAGCTCGGCTTTAATCGCTGAGAAGCTAGCACCAGCGGGTGGTTTTGGTATTTCTCATGGTGCACATGTTGGTATTGGTTCTTTACCAATTGTTTTATTCGGGAATGAAGAGCAAAAACAAAAATATCTTCCACTGCTTGCTACAGGTGAGAAGCTGGCTGCTTATGCTTTAACAGAGCCAAGTTCAGGATCGGATGCACTTGGAGCAAAAACGACGGCAAAGTTGAATGCGGAAGGTACCCACTATATTTTGAATGGCGAGAAGCAATGGATTACCAATGCGGGCTTTGCTGATGTATTCGTTGTCTATGCTAAAATTGATGGTGAGAAATTTACGGCTTTCATTGTAGAACGTAATTATCCGGGCGTATCCACGGGTGTGGAAGAAAAGAAAATGGGGATTAAAAGCTCGTCTACTCGTACATTAATTTTAGAAGATGCACAAGTTCCGGTGGAAAATCTACTTGGCGAAATTGGCAGAGGACACGTCATTGCCTTTAATATTTTGAATATTGGCCGTTATAAATTAGGGGTAGGCGTGGTAGGCGGAGCGAAGTCAGCCTTTGAAACGACAGTTGCGTATACAAATCAACGTCAGCAATTTAAGACTCGTCTTTCTTCTTTTAATTTAACGAAAGAAAAGCTTTCAACAATGGCTTCTAAAATCTATGCAGCTGAAAGCTCTGTATATCGTACAGTTGGATTGTTTGAACAGCGAATGGGGCAGCTTACAGATGAACAAATAAAGGATGGTAAAGCTGTAGCAGATTCTATTGCAGAATATGCAATTGAATGCTCGATGAATAAATTCTTTGCATCGGAAGTATTAGATTATGTGGTGGATGAAGGGGTTCAACTACATGGCGGTTATGGATTTATGCAAGAATATCCAATCGAAAGGGCGTATCGTGATTCGCGCATTAACCGTATTTTTGAAGGAACAAACGAAATTAATCGCTTGATTGTACCTGGTACATTTTTGAAAAAGGCGTTAAAAGGCGAGTTGCCGCTTCTTCAAAAAGCACAAAGCTTGCAAGAAGAGCTTATGATGCTCATGCCAGAAGAAATTGGTGATGAACCATTAGCGCAAGAAAAAGCCTTGGTGCGAAATGCAAAGAAAATGGGTATTTTAGCAGCAGGATTAGCGGCTCAAAAATTCGGTACAAAGCTTGAGCAAGAGCAAGAGCTGCTCGTCAATATTGCGGACATTGCCTCGCTTGCTTATGCAGCAGAGTCTGTCATTCTTCGTACAGAAAAAGCCATTGCTAAAACAGGGATAGAAAAGAGTCAACAAAAGTTGCTGTACACACAAATCTTTGTGCAAGAAGCCTTTAATCAAATCGAACAGCATGCAAAAGAAACACTAATTGCAGTCGAAACAGGAGACACACTGCGAATTTTCCTTGCTTCTCTTCGTAAATTGACTCGTCACACCCCAACGAATGTTATTGCGAAGAAACGCGAGGCTTCCGTTAAACTAATCGAAGCAGAGAAATATGTGGTGTAAACGCTCTTAAGTGAATAGAAGAAGAGAATATCATGACAGGTATTCTCTTTTTTACTGTACAGAGGTAAAAGGTTTGTAAACAGAGGAAAAAACAGTTATTCTATCTCTAGGAGGTGAAATAATGAGCTTAACATTTTATTGGTACCCAAAATGCGGCACGTGTCGCAATGCGAAAAAATGGCTCGATAGTCATCAACTTCAACATGAAACAATCCACATTGTCGAAAATCCTCCTTCTAGAGCTACAATTGAAACACTTTATAAGAAAAGTGGCCTTGAGTTAAAGAAATTTTTTAACACAAGCGGGCAAAAATATCGTGAGTTAGGTTTAAAGGATCGTCTAAAGGATGCTACTGAAACAGAGCTGCTTGATATTTTAGCGACAGATGGGATGTTATTGAAGCGACCAATTGTAACAGATGGCGATAAAGTAACAGTCGGATTTAAAGAAGATCAATTTGAACAAACATGGAAATAAGAATTTTTATTGGAAAATCTTTATTATAAACAATCATATTGTATAATCTATCTTATAATAGAAAAGATTAACTAATACATAGTATGGAGGGAATTAAAATGACAACACCAAAAGAATTGCGTTACTCTGAAGAACATGAGTGGGTAAAAGTAGAAGGCGGCAACGCTCGCATTGGTATTACACACTTTGCTCAATCTGAATTAGGGGATATCGTATTTGTAGAGCTTCCTGAAGTTGGAACTGAATTAAAAGCAGACGAGCCATTTGGTAGTGTAGAATCTGTAAAAACGGTTTCTGAATTATATGCACCAGTTAGCGGAAAAGTAGTTGAAGTAAACGAGGAACTTAGCGACAGTCCAGAGTATGTAAACGAATCACCATATGAAAAAGCATGGATGATTGTAATAGAACCATCTGATAGCAGCGAAATCGAACAATTGATGACAGCTGAACAATATGAGGAAATGACAAACGAAGGTTAATTACAAGGAGAGGAGGCTTATATTGGCCTGCTCTCTTTTTTAAAAGAAGGTTTTGTTAAATATATAGTGTGAACACTATTTGTTTCAGAGAGATATTTCGTACACTTTTAGCTCATCTATTATAACTCGTGGGGAGGATGATTACCGTGGAATGGAGAGAATCCGATAAAGTAATCATTGTCGAAGGAAGTTCTGATAAGAAAAGAGTTCAGCTTGTATTAAATGAAGAAGTTGAAGTTGTTTGTACAAATGGAACGATTTCACAAGTCAAGCTTGACGAGTTCGTAGAAGAATTTGAAGACCGCGATGTATATATTTTCTTTGATGCAGATCAATCAGGAGAAAAGCTTCGAAAACAATTTAAGCGAGAATTACCAGAGGCAAGGCATATGTATATTAATAAAATGTATAAGGAAGTGGCGAGTGCGCCTTTATATCATCTTGCTTCTGTTTTACTCGCTGCTAATATAGATGTAAAAGTACAATTTTTAGAACAAAGGGTGAATGAATAGTATATGCAAGATTGGACAGAAACGGATGTACAAGCAGCTGCTAGGCAAGGTGACACTTTTTGTGTATATGCATATACGCCGATGTGTGGAACATGTCAGGTTGCTTCTAAAATGCTCACTGTTGCATTAGAGCTTGTTCCGCAATTAACGATTGGAAAGATGAATATGAATTTTTTTCCTAGTATTGCGAAGCATTGTGAAATAGAGAGCGTACCATGTTTATTACTATATAAAGAGGGGAAACTGATTCAGAAGATTTATGCCTTTCAATCTGTTCCTTATTTATATACGACTCTTAAAGAATTTTTGGATAATTAAAAATAGTCTATCAATATCTATTGACGGACGATTATTAAAAGTGGTAAATTGACTGTAGTGAATTTTACACGACAATCGAATAATACTTATCGAGAGAGGTGGAGGGACTGGCCCGACGAAGCCCGGCAACCGGTATAATCTACACGGTGCTAATTCCAGCAGAGTATTGGCTCTGAAAGATAAGGAGAGTATATAACCTCTTCTTAGGAAGGGGTTTTTGTTTTTTGGTAGCTCCTTCGTAGAAACATAAAGAGCCGTAGTAAAAGAAGAAGGGGAGAATAAAAAATGGCAGATAAAAATTATCGTTTTGAAACATTAAGTATTCATGGGGGATTGCAAGTTGATGAAACAGGAGCACGTTCATTGCCAGTTTATCAAAGCAATGCTTACTTATTCAAAGATACAGAGCATGCCGCTAATTTATTTGGATTAAAAGAAACAGGCTATATTTATACAAGACTTCATAATCCAACAGTTAGTGTGTTTGAAGAACGAGTGGCCCTTTTAGAAGGCGGAATAGGTGCTTTGGCTACCTCAAGTGGAATGGCTGCTATTACATTAGCGATTTTGAATATTGCTGGTGCAGGCGATGAAATTATCTCTTCTTCCACTATTTATGGCGGAACATACAATTTATTTGCTAATACACTTCCTAAATACGGAATCAAAGTGAAGTTTGTTGAGCCAAATGATTTAGAGAAATTTAAAGAATCGATTACACCTAGAACAAAGGCGATTTATGGAGAAACAATTGGAAATCCAAGCCTAAATGTATTAGATATTGAAGCACTTGCTGACATTGCACATGAAGCAGGGATTCCACTAATTGTTGATAATACATTTGCGACTCCGTACTTATGCCGACCAATTGAATTTGGAGCAGATATTGTTGTGCATTCTGCAACAAAATGGTTACTAGGAAATGGAACAACGATGGGTGGAATTATTGTAGATGGAGGTAAGTTTGATTGGAATTCACCGAACTTCCCTGGATTTACGGAGCCAGATCCAAGTTATGATCATTTAGTATTTGCCGAGGCACTTGGACAGGCTGCATTTATTGTGAAAGCTCGTGTTCAATTGCTTCGTGATATTGGTGCAACGTTAAGTGCACAAAGTGCCTTTCAATTTACATTAGGACTTGAAACATTACATGTACGAATGAAAGAGCATCTTGCTAATACAAAAGTGATTATTGACTATTTAGAACAACATCCGGCCGTTGAGTGGATTTCATATCCAGGTAAGGAAGACCATTCGGATAAAGCATTAGCTGATAAATATTTGCCTAAAGGGGCAGGTTCGATTATTACATTTGGTATTAAAGGTGGCCGAGAAGCTGGAGCGGCATTAATTAATTCCGTTCAACTATGGTCACATGTTGCGAATGTTGGAGATGCGAAGAGCTTAATTATCCATCCAGCTAGTACAACACATCAACAATTGAGTGATGCTGACTTACTGAAAGCAGGCGTAAGCGCAGACTTAGTTCGTTTATCTGTCGGCATTGAAAATGTAGAAGATTTAATTGATGATTTGAATCAAGCAATTGAAAAAGCGATAGCTGCGGCAGCGAAAGAAGTTGAATAAAACAGAATAGTCGGAAATTATCGACTTTTCTAAGACAATTGCACTCCCTATATATCTGTGATAAAATCACAAACATAATTATATATGAACTTAATCTATGTACGATTTAATTATATAGGATGTTACTCTTATCAAGAGCGGTGGAGGGATTGTGCCCGATGAAGCCCGGCAACCGGCAAAGCACTCGCTTTGAAAAGGTGCCAATTCACACAAAGTGTTACGCTTTGAAAGATGAGAGGAAGGATTAGTTTTTCCTGCCTCTCTGCTCATGTAGAGAGGTTTTTCTATTAAGGGTATATAAATCACTACATAGGAGAGTTTACTATCTTAATAGGTTTTATCTATTTTAGCGGGATGAACAGTCTCTATATTGTCGGGAGTGACAACTCGTTAAAGCAACTACCTTCAATGATATAGTTCGTTGATTGGATATAGAGGTGAGTGCAGTGATTTCTTTGTCAAAAGTCAACAAGTATTTCCGCTCAGGGACTGCGAAAAATGAGACCATTAAAGCGGTTAATAATGTGAATTTAACGATAAACAAAAGTGAAATTTTCGGTATAATTGGCTATAGCGGGGCTGGGAAAAGTACCCTGATCCGAATGTTAAATGGCCTAGAAACTCCTACAGAAGGTTCGGTTGTTGTAGCTGGTAAGGAAATTTCTAAAATTAAAGGTGCTGAGCTTCGCAAAGCACGCCAAGAGATTAGTATGATTTTCCAGCATTTTAATTTATTATGGTCAAGAACAGTTCAAGAAAATATTGCCTTTCCGCTTGAAATTGCGGGTGTTCCAGCTAAAAAACGAGCAGAACGTGTAAATGAACTGATTAAGCTTGTTGGGTTAGAGGGTCGTGAAAAAGCTTATCCTTCTCAACTAAGCGGTGGACAAAAGCAACGAGTCGGCATTGCGCGAGCGCTTGCAAATAATCCGAAAGTGTTGTTATGTGATGAGGCGACTTCAGCTTTAGATCCTCAGACGACGGACTCCATTTTAGATTTACTTGTCGATATTAATCAGCGTTTAGGGTTAACGATTGTACTGATTACACATGAAATGCACGTCATTCGTAAAATTTGCCATCGTGTCGCTGTAATGGAAAGTGGACAAGTTGTTGAGCAAGGCCCAGTCCTTGAAGTATTTAAAAACCCAACGGCTCCGATTACAAAGCGTTTTGTTCAGCAAGTAACAGAGCCAGAGGAAACAAAAGAAACTATCGAGAATTTGCTAGAACGTTTCCCAAAAGGAAAAGTCATTCAACTTACTTTCGTTGGGGAAGATGTAGAAAGTCCGCTTATTACAAAGTTAGTTCGTAATTTTGAATTAGATATTAATATTGTCCAAGGGAAAATTTCACAAACACGAAATGGCTCTTATGGAACACTATTTATTCATATTGATGGAAGTCATGAAGAAATTCTTCGCGCTATTCAATTTATAGAAGAGCAGCAAGTAGGCGTGGAGGTGATGACGCATGCTTGAAGAATTATTGCCGAATATAAATTGGGAAACGATGATTGAAGCAACAAATGAAACGTTATATATGACGGCGATTTCTGTTGCAGCCACTTTCTTTTTAGGGATTATACTTGGACTAGTTTTGTTCCTAACAGGGAAGGATAATTTATGGGAAAACCGATTCATCAATTGGATCATCAGTGCTTTTGTTAATATTTTTCGGTCTATCCCGTTCTTAATTTTAATTGTGTTATTGATTCCATTTACGAAAGCGATTGTCGGAACGATGATTGGAGAAAATGCAGCATTACCTGCACTTATCATTGGTGCTGCACCGTTTTATGCACGAATGGTTGAAATTGGTCTTCGTGAAATTGATAAAGGGGTTATTGAAGCGGCAAGATCGATGGGAGCCAAAACGAGTACAATTATATGGAAAGTATTACTTCCAGAATCTATGCCAGCCCTTATTTCCGGAATTACTGTTACATCAATTGCTTTAGTCGGTTATACGGCAATGGCTGGAGTAATTGGGGCTGGAGGACTTGGAAATTTAGCTTATTTAGAAGGGTTCCAACGTAGTCAAAATGACGTAACACTAGTAGCAACAATCATTATTTTAATAATTGTCTTCATTATTCAAATGATTGGAGACTTTATTACATCAAAATTAGATAAAAGATAAGAGGGGATGAAAAGAATGAAAAAGTTTTTAGGGTTTGCTCTAATTTTAGTTTTATCAATCGCCCTAGCTGCTTGCGGCAATGACAACAAAGATAATCAAGACGAAAAAGCCGCAGATAATGCAGAAGGAAACACAACGCTAAAAGTTGGCGCATCTAATACGCCGCATGCTGTTATTCTTGAAGAAGCAAAGCCGCTTCTTAAAGAAAAAGGTATTGATTTAGAAATCGTTCCATTCCAAGATTATGTATTGCCGAACAAAACATTAGCAGAGGGAGAATTGGATGCTAACTATTTCCAACACATTCCTTACTTAGAATCACAAATTGCTAAGAATGGTTATGATTTTGTGAATGCGGGCGGTATTCATATTGAACCAATCGCGATTTATTCTAAAAAATACAAAAGCTTATCTGAACTTCCAAAAGGTGCAACACTTATTATGAGCAGCTCAGTAGCTGACCATGGTCGTGCGCTTTCTTTACTTGAAGAAAACGGTTTAATCACTTTAAAGGAAGGTATTGATAAAACAAAAGCAACAGTTGAAGATATTGTAGAGAACAAACGTGATATTAAATTTGAAGCGAAATACGAAGCTGCTCTTCTTCCGGAAATTTATGCAAATGGAGAAGGCGACGCTGTATTAATCAATTCTAACTACGCTATTGATGCTGGTTTAAATCCTGTTGAGGATTCAATTGCTATTGAAGGTTCAAAATCACCGTATGTAAACGTTATTGCAGTAAATAAGAAAGATGAAAACAACGAAGCGATTAAAACATTAGTAGAAGTGTTACGCTCAAAAGAAATTCAAGATTTCATCACGAAAGAATTTAAGGGTGCGGTTGTACCTGTAAGTGAATAAGTGATGAAGGAAGGCGACTTGTTAATTAGGCAAGTCGTCTTTTTCAAGTGTTTCTAGGGTGGATAAAAGTCAAAAAGTACTATTTTACTCTGATTAAATGAAAAAGGTCTTTCAACGATAAGTCTTGAAGGGTAAAATGATAAGTGTTGGGTTTACATACATATGGGAATACTATTTAACAGGCTTTGTTTTTGCTCAACGTGTGATTTCAAATGAAGTCATCCAACAATCAACAGCGTGTTACACGGAGACTTCAATGTTAACTATTAATGTGTAATGTGATAACGGATGTTTTCTCGTATAATAATATGTCGTAAACAAAAGATAGTAGAGGTCGATGTTTGATTTTATGTTTACATATTTGTTGATGGAATAATGGAATAAGTAATAAAGTAAGGTGTGACATAAATCACGTATAATGGTTGCTTCTTAATTAAATTTGTTATAAAATTGTAATGAGAATAAAATGAGAATACATGTTAAGAAAATAAAACACATTATTTTCTAAATAAAATAGGAATTAGTTCACGGAGGTATAATTATGTCAGGTTCTACTTTAACGATTAAAGATCTTCATGTATCAATTGAAGGTAAAGAAATTTTAAAAGGGGTTAACCTTGAAGTAAAAGGCGGAGAAATCCATGCAATCATGGGACCGAATGGTACAGGTAAATCTACGCTTTCTTCAGCGATTATGGGTCACCCTAAATATGAAGTAACAAGTGGAAGCATTACTCTTGATGGTGAAGACGTATTAGAAATGGAAGTAGATGAGCGTGCTAAAGCTGGTCTTTTCCTTGCTATGCAATATCCAAGTGAAATTAGCGGAGTGACAAATGCTGATTTCTTACGTTCAGCTATTAATGCACGTCGTGAAGAAGGCGATGAAATTTCTTTAATGAAGTTCATTCGTAAAATGGATGAAAAAATGGAATTTTTAGAAATGAATGAAGATATGGCACAACGTTATTTAAACGAAGGATTCTCAGGTGGAGAAAAGAAACGTAATGAAATTCTTCAATTGATGATGATTGAACCAAAAATTGCAATCTTGGATGAAATCGACTCTGGTCTTGATATTGACGCCCTTAAAGTTGTATCAAAAGGAATTAATGAAATGCGCGGCGAAGATTTCGGTTGCCTTATGATTACGCACTATCAACGTTTATTAAACTACATTACTCCTGATTACGTTCACGTAATGATGCAAGGTCGAGTTGTGAAATCTGGCGGTCCAGAATTAGCTGCACGTTTAGAAGCAGAAGGATATGACTGGATTAAACAAGAATTAGGTATTGAAGACGAAACTGTCGGCGAAGAAGCATAAGTAGGAGGATTTGTCATGACTACAGAAACGAAATTACCGTTTGAAAAAGAGGATATTAACTCTCTTTCAACTCAAAATAATGAACCAGCTTGGCTAACTGAGCTTCGTGTTCAAGCGTTTTCTGACTTAGAAAACCTACCGATGCCAAAGCCAGACAAAACAAAGATTGATAAGTGGAACTTTACCGCTTTCCGTAAACATTCAATCGAGAGTGAAGTTTTTACATCAGTAGATGAGCTTCCAGAACAAGTGAAATCGATTGTGGCTATTGAAGAAAAGCGTAACTTATATATTCAACGTAATAATACGCCGGCTTATACAAGTCTTTCAGCTGAGTTGAAAGAACAAGGTGTTATTTTTACAGATATTCTAACAGCGGCTCGCGATCATGCAGAGCTTGTGCAGAAATATTTTATGAAAGATGGCGTGAAAGTGAATGAGCATCGCTTAACAGCTCTTCACGCAGCATTGTTAAACGGAGGAGCTTTCGTATACGTTCCAAAAAACGTAGAAGTGAAAGAACCAATTCAATCGATTTTCTTAGTCGATGATGCGGATGCAACGCTTTTCAACCATGTATTAATCGTGGCAGAAGATAACAGCTCTGTAACGTATGTAGAAAACTATTTCTCAACTGTAGAAACGACAAATGGTATCGCAAACATCGTAACAGAAGTCATTGCCAATGCAAATGCGAAAGTAACATATGGTGCAGTGGATACGTTAAATAAAGGGTATACAACATATGTAAACCGTCGTGGTGTAGCTGGGCGAGATGCACGTATCGAGTGGGCACTTGGCTTAATGAATGATGGAGATACAATTTCAGATAATACAACGTATCTAATGGGCGATGGCTCTTCAGGTGATACGAAAACGGTTGTTGTTGGTCGTGGAGAACAAAAACAAAACTTCACTACGCAAGTGATTCATTACGGTTTACGTTCCGATGGACAAATTCTAAAGCACGGGGTTATGAAAGATAGTGCTTCTAGTATTTTCAACGGAATCGGAAAAATTGAGCATGGTGCAACAAAAGCAAATGCTGAACAAGAATCACGCGTGCTTATGTTAAGTGAAAAAGCTCGTGGAGACGCGAATCCAATTCTTCTTATTGATGAAGACGATGTTACAGCAGGACACGCAGCATCTGTAGGTCGCGTAGATCCATTGCAACTTTATTATTTAATGAGTCGTGGTATTTCCAAACAAGAAGCAGAACGTTTAGTTATTCACGGATTCTTGGCCCCTGTTGTTAATGAACTTCCAATCGAAGGTGTGAAAAAGCAACTTGTTGAGGTCATTGAAAGGAAAGTTAAGTAATGAACCCATACGAAATTCGTAAGCTTTTCCCTATATTAAATCAAGAAGTGAACGGTCAGCCATTAGTATATTTAGATAGTGCTGCGACATCGCAAAAACCGGCTGTAGTTATCGAAGCGATTGAACAATATTATCGCGGGTACAATTCGAATGTACATCGCGGAGTGCATACACTTGGAACAAAAGCTACGGATGCGTATGAAGGTGCTCGTGAAAAAGTACGTAAATTCATTAATGCTTCCTCTATTGAAGAGATTATCTTCACTAGAGGAACAACCACTTCTTTAAATACGGTAGCAAGAAGCTATGGTCTGGCTAATGTACAAGAAGGGGATGAAATCGTCATCTCGTATATGGAGCACCATAGTAATATCATTCCTTGGCAGCAAGTGGCGAAACAAACGGGTGCTGTGTTGAAATATATTCCACTTCAAGAAGATGGTACGATTTCACTTGAGGATGTACGAGCAACGGTAACGAATGCAACAAAAATCGTATCTGTTATGCATGTGTCAAACGTTCTTGGCACGATTAATCCCGTTAAAGAAATTGCGGCGATTGCTCATGAGCACGGGGCGATTATGGTTGTGGATGGGGCACAAAGCACACCGCATTTAAAAGTGGATGTGCAGGACCTTGATTGTGATTTCTTCGCTTTCTCTGGTCATAAAATGGCTGCGCCAACTGGTATTGGAGCGCTTTACGGTAAAAAAGAATTATTAGAAAACATGGAGCCGGTTGAATTTGGCGGCGAAATGATTGATTTTGTAGGTTTATATGAATCAACATGGAAAGAGCTTCCGTGGAAGTTCGAGGGTGGTACTCCGATTATTGCTGGAGCGATTGGCTTAGGAGCGGCTATTGATTTCCTAGAGGAAATTGGTTTAGACAATATTGAACGTCATGAGCATCATTTAGCTGCATATGCAATGGAAAAAATGTCGACGATTGAAGGTATGACAATCTACGGTCCGAAAGATTCGGCAAAACGTGCAGGTGTTATTACATTCAACTTGGAGGATGTACATCCGCATGATGTAGCTACAGTTCTAGATGCAGATGGGATTGCCGTACGTGCAGGTCATCATTGTGCTCAACCATTAATGAAATGGTTAGATGTTTCAGCGACAGCGCGAGCAAGTTTCTACCTATATAACACGGAAGAAGACATTGATAAGTTAGTTTCATCACTTATCAAAACAAAGGAGTATTTTAGTAATGTCTTTTAATAACTTAGATACACTTTACCGACAAGTCATTATGGATCATTATAAAAAACCGCGTAATAAAGGTATTCTTGAAGACGGCAGCCTGACAATTGATATGAATAACCCAACTTGTGGAGACCGAATTCGTTTAACGATGAAGGTTGAAGAAGATAAAGTGGTTGACGTGAAGTTTGAAGGAGAAGGATGCTCCATTTCGATGAGTTCAGCATCCATGATGACAGAAGCAATTAAAGGAAAAGATATTAAAACGGCAATGAAGTTGTCACATATTTTTTCTGAAATGATTCAAGGCAAAGAATACGATGAAGAAGATTTGGACCTTGGAGATATTGAAGCACTTCAAGGTGTATCGAAATTTCCAGCACGTATTAAGTGTGCGACATTAGCTTGGAAAGCGATGGAAAAAGGACTTCAGGAATAAACAATCAAAATGCTGATTCACATTCAGCATTTTGAAAAGGAGGAATACGAGCTATGGCAAAGAAAATGCCTGAGATCGGTGATTATAAATATGGCTTTGCGGATAGAGATGTCTCGATTTTCCGTTCAAAGCGTGGCTTAACAAAAGAAATCGTGGAAGAAATTTCACGCATGAAGGAAGAGCCGCAATGGATGCTCGACTTCCGTTTAAAATCATTAGAACACTTCTATAATATGCCAATGCCTCAATGGGGTGGGGATTTAGGAAGTTTAAACTTCGATGAGATTACGTATTATGTAAAACCATCTGAGAAATCAGAGAAATCATGGGATGAAGTACCGGATGAAATTAAACAAACGTTTGATAAACTAGGAATCCCTGAAGCGGAGCAAAAATATTTAGCAGGTGTGTCTGCTCAATATGAATCAGAAGTTGTGTATCACAATATGAAAGAAGATTTGGAAGACTTAGGAATCGTCTTCAAAGATACAGACTCTGCTTTAAAAGAGAATGAAGACATTTTCCGTGAGCACTGGGCGAAAGTCATTCCACCGACAGACAATAAATTCGCAGCATTAAACTCTGCTGTATGGTCTGGTGGTTCATTCATCTATGTTCCAAAAGGTGTAAAAGTAGATACGCCATTACAAGCGTATTTCCGTATTAACTCTGAAAACATGGGACAATTCGAGCGTACGTTAATTATTGTTGATGAAGATGCACATGTTCATTATGTAGAAGGATGTACAGCTCCTGTTTATACAACGAACTCTCTTCATAGTGCGGTTGTTGAAATCATCATTAAACGTGGTGCATATTGCCGTTATACAACGATTCAAAACTGGGCGAACAACGTCTTTAACTTAGTTACAAAACGTGCAGTATGTGAAGAAAATGCAACAATGGAATGGATTGATGGTAACATCGGTTCTAAATTAACGATGAAATATCCAGCTGTTATCTTAAAAGGTGAAGGCGCACGTGGGATGACACTATCTATTGCCATTGCTGGTAAAGGACAACACCAAGATGCTGGTGCAAAAATGATTCACCTTGCACCAAATACATCTTCTACAATTGTATCTAAATCAATTGCCAAACAAGGTGGAAAAGTAACGTATCGTGGAGTCGTACAATTTGGACGTAAAGCGGACGGAGCGCGTGCTAATATCGAGTGTGATACATTGATTATGGATAATCAGTCTACTTCTGATACGATTCCATACAATGAAATCCTTAACGACAACATTTCGTTAGAGCATGAAGCGAAAGTGTCTAAAGTGTCGGAAGAGCAATTGTTCTATTTAATGAGCCGTGGAATTTCTGAGCAGGAAGCAACAGAAATGATTGTTATGGGCTTCATTGAGCCATTTACAAAAGAACTTCCAATGGAATATGCCGTAGAAATGAACCGTTTAATTAAGTTCGAAATGGAAGGTTCTATCGGTTAATGATTATCGTTAAAAAAAGCTGCCTATTTTATAGGTAGCTTTTTTTATTGATAAGTAGCCGAAAGTTGTTGATAAATGGACGGTTCTGATTGATAAAGTGAAACTTCCATCAGTGGGGGTTTTTCTTTATCCCCCACTGATGGTTAGTCACGTTCTACGGTCACTAAGATCTCCGCTTCGCTTCAATCAAGTGACCGTACGAACCTGATTGGTGAAAGCTTACCTTTGAAAACCGCAAAGGTAAGTTTCACTATATCTCACCAATCGGACCTTTACTACAAAAGTGAGGCGACTGTTCAGCCCCGACAGCTTATGACCTCGAGGGGCTAGGAGCCGCAACTAAATGAGGGCAGTTTCCCCCACCTATCTTCTTTGACTCCTCATAAGCTTGAGGTGGGGGTCTTACTGCCCGTTAAGAGTGGGATAAAACAAAAAACTCGTTGTAAACATTCATACAGGGACAGATTCGTCTTTAGCTTAACTTTTTGGTCCTTTGAGATATATGTTAAAATAAAGAAAACTGCGGAATAGGTTGGTTAGGATGATTTATATCGGAGTAACAGGTTGGGGAGATCATCATTCTTTGTATCGTTATAGCGTGTCCCAACGTGATAAGTTAAAAGAGTATGGTGCACACTTTCCGATTGTGGAAGTGGACGCGTCTTTTTATGCTGTTCAACCGAAGCGAAATAGTGAAAAGTGGGTGAGTGAGACACCTGCTAATTTTCAATTTATCGTAAAAGCATATCAGGGAATGACAGGACATCAGCGCGGAGAAATTCCGTTTTCAAATAAGAAAGAGATGTTTGCGGCTTTCCGTGATTCACTCGAACCTTTCCAGAAGGCTGGTAAACTGGCAATGGTACTTTTTCAGTTCCCGCCTTGGTTTGATTGTACACGTCAGCATGTCAATTATCTTCGTTTTTGTAAAGCGGAGATGGGCGAAGTTCCAGTTGCGCTGGAATTTCGGCATCAAAGCTGGTATTCCGCTGTCTTTAGAGAGCAAACCTTGCAATTTATTAAAAGTGAAAAATGGATTCATACTGTATGTGATGAACCACAAGCTGGGGCAGGGTCGATACCGATTGTACTTGAAGCGACAGCTGTTAAAAAAACATTAATTCGTTTTCATGGCCGCAATGTACATGGTTGGCAGCACCCATCGGCACATAATTGGCGTGAAGTTCGCTATCTTTATCGCTATACTGAAAAAGAGCTTGTAGAATGGGTGGACCGTCTGCGTTTGCTAGAGAAGCAAACGCAAGATATATATGTGCTTTTGAATAATAATTCTGGTGGTGACGCGGCTGATAATGCAAAGCAATTTATCGATTTACTAGGGATTGAATACGAAGGGCTTGCTTCTAAGCAACTTGATTTATTTTAAATAATAGGATAATAAACAGGCTGTGTTAAAATCTATCATTTTATTTAACGGAGTCAAGAGGACGGATATAAATGGAAATAATTGTGTTGATCATCGTTGGATTTTTATCTGGAACAATTGGAGCGCTCGTTGGTCTTGGTGGAGGAATTATTACCGTTCCAGCTCTACTTTTTTTAGGGAGTTCTACTTCACTGCTTGACTCCATTACGCCTCAGGTTGCAGTTGGTGTTTCGACAATCATTATGATTTTTACCGGTTTATCATCAACATTAGCTTATATGAAGCATCAAACTGTCGATTATAAGGCAGGGGTTATTTTCTTTGTCGGCAGTGGGCCAGGTGGTATAATTGGAGCTCATGTTAATAAAATTCTTGATATACATTCTTTTTCGTTATACTTTGGTTTGTTTATGATTTTAATTGCGACAATTCTACTTGTTAAAGACCGTTTAAAGCCGCTTACATTTAAACCAGGGAAAGGCAAGGTTATTAAGACATATCGCAATAAGGATGGAATGCAAACTACATATGGCTATCATCCACTTGTTGCGATATTAATTTCCTTTGTCGTAGGTTTTAGCTCAGGATTATTTGGCATTGGTGGTGGAACAATCATTGTACCTACCATGATTCTCTTATTTTTCTTTCCTCCACATGTGGCGGTTGCGACATCCATGTTTATGGTGTTCTTATCATCGATTACGAATTCGATTACACATATTTCACTTGGAAATGTGAATTGGTTATATGCTTTAGCGCTTATTCCAGGCGCTTGGTTTGGTGCAAAGTTCGGTGCTTTTATCAATACTCGTTTAAAAAGTCGCTCGATTGAACATGTTTTGAAAATTGTATTAATTCTATTTGGATTCCGTCTCGTATATCAAGGAATTACAGGACAATAAGGGAGGCAAATGATGTCTGAAATCATTCATTTATATCATACTAATGATTTTCATAGTCATTTTGAAAACTGGCCTAGAATCGTAGAATTTCTTAAAGAAAGACGTTTGCTTCATCAAGAGACAGGTGAAGAAGCGCTTATTCTCGATATTGGGGACCATGTAGATCGTTGGCACCCCTATTCAGAGGGGACATTGGGCAAGGGGAATATTACGTTGCTCAATGAGGCTGGCTATCAATATGTAACAATTGGAAATAATGAGGGAATTACATTGCCGCATGACGCACTAGATTGCTTATATGAACAGGCGGAATTTGAAGTACTTGTCGCGAATCTATATGAGGAACAGGATAGAAGGCCTAAGTGGGTGCTGCCTTATTCGATTCATACAACGAAGCAAGGAACAAGAATTGCTTTGATTGGTTTAACTGCGTTTTTTCAAAAATTTTATTCTGCACTTGGTTGGGAGGTAAAAGAGCCATTTGTTGAATTACAAACGCAGCTTCAGCAAATTAGAGGAGAAGCAGATATTATCGTTGTGCTTTCTCATCTAGGTCTTAATGATGATGAGAAGATGGCAGAGGATTTTCCCGAAATTGATATTATTCTAGGTGCGCACACCCATCATGTACTTCATCAAGGTAAATTAGTAAATGATGTTCTTCTTTGCGGCGCAGGTAAGTTTGGTTTTTTTATTGGGCAAGTGGAGATTGATTTTGATGAGCATAGAGGAATTACAAAGAAAAGTGCCTATTTGTATGACACAAATGAGCTGCCAGAACTCGTTGGAGAAAGAGAATGGATTGAAGCTATGTATCATGCTGGTGGAGAAGCACTTCAAGAAGTAGTAACGAATTTGCCAGAACCGTTACATAATGATTGGTTTCAAAGAGAGAGGTTATCAGAAATTCTATGTTCATCATTAAGAGAGTGGGCCGAGGCAGATTGTGCTTTTTTAAATGCTGGCTTATTACTAGAAGGGTTGCCGAGCGGAGTCGTAAAAAAAGGCGACATTCATCGAATTTGCCCCCATCCGATTAACCCGTGTGTCATTGAAATACAAGGGAATGAGCTAAAAGAAATTTTATTGCAATCTAGAAATGAAGAATGGCCTCATCTTCAAGTAAGAGGATTTGGATTTAGAGGCAAGGTGATGGGAACTATGCTGTATGATCAAATCGAATTTGTGCAAACGACCAATGGGGTAGTTAAACAAATTAATATAAACGGAAACAAGCTGCAGCCGCACGACATGTATAAATTAGTTTTACCTGACATGTTTACGTTTGGTTACTTCTTTCCACAAATTCAACGTTTGAAGAATAAAGAATATTTAATGCCTGAATTTTTAAGGGATATTTTAATTTGGAAGTTGAAAAAAATGTATCCTGATTATTAAAGGATATTTCACGGTTTCGTCCTCTTTTTCATAATGTAAATAGGAGAAAGGGGCGAAATCAATTGATTAGTATGAATCCTATTAAGTTGAAAGAGTATACTTTTCTAGCGATTTCAGTTGAATTGCCAAAGACAACGTTACTTGTTGTGACTTCTGATAAAGGCTATATTATGTGTGGTGCTCTAGATGTGGCCCTTTTAAATGATAAATTAAAGGATCGAAGGATCGTAGCAGGCAGGGCAACGGGTGTTAAGACGATTGATCAGTTGTTAGAAGCGCCGTTAGAGTCCGTAACATATGAAGCAGAAGTTTTGGGCATTCACCGAGGAATGATTGGGAAAGATGCATTATTGAAAATGGTCTAATGCTGAATATAAGCGAATTTTCTATTTATACTAGAAAATTCGCTTTTTTAATGTACAATAAATATGGCTTTTCCGAAGAGGGGCATTGAAAAACTCCCTTTTTAACCGATAATAGTTATATATTGTACAAAGTATGCTTGTGAGAAATACATGCTAATGAGAACGGAGTACGGCCATGAGACTATTAGTTACAGAATCATTGAATCCAGGAGTTATCCTTGGGAAAACGATTTTTAATGAGCAAGGAAATATTCTATTAGGTGAAGGAATCACCTTAACAGAGAAAATGATCAATCGATTAGTGGCTCTTAATATACGATTTGTTTATATTGTAGATGAACAAACAGCAGACATTATACCAAGCGAGCCTATTTCAAATCAATTAAGGATGGATACGTTTAAAGCGATTGAATCTGTTTTTACTCAATTACAAAGCGATAATAAGCTTAAAACGAAAATTGTTGTCGAAAAAGCGGCTGCACGATTTACAGAGCTTGTCCGCAATATCACAGCCGAATTGAAAAATAATCAAGAGTTATTTACGTTACTAGGGGATCTTTTTACATATGATAATGAAATTTTTAGTCATTCATTAAATGTCACTTTATATTCATTAGCGTTAGGAATTGAATTAAAATTAGATGAAAAACAACTAGAATTGCTCGGCATAGGAGCTATTTTTCATGATATTGGAAAAATGATAGTGCCTGAGGATATTTTGCGGAAGCCTGGAAAGCTGACAGAAAGTGAATTTGAACAGGTGAAGAATCATTCAGAATATGGATTTATGTTACTGAAAGATATTCATACGATTTCCTTGCATGTTGCTCATTGTGCATATCAGCATCATGAGCGAATTGATGGCTTAGGCTATCCACGTGGGATTAAAGGGAATGAAATACATCAATTAGCGAAAATCATTTCGGTTGCCGATGTTTTCGATGCCGTTACGTCCCACCGTGTGTACCGAAAAGCGATGCTTCCAAGTGAGGGGTTAGAAGTTCTATATGCCGGTGCAGGGAGTCAGTTTGAAGTGGGAATTGTTGAAGCATTTCGTCGAGCAGTAGCCATTTATCCAAATGGACTGACTGTGCAATTGAATGATGGAAGAAAAGGGGTGATTTCTGGTCAAAATATTAGGCTGGGAGATCGTCCAATCGTTCGTATTTTAGAAGAATTCAATCAGACGTACGAATTAAATTTGAAAGATTACCCTCAATTAATGATTGTGCAGTGTGCGAATGCTTAGTAAAAGCTCCCTCGTGTCATCTAAGGAGTGAGAGGGAGTCTTTTGAATTCATACGTATGGAAAGAAAAAACGCTTAATCCTTCTCCTCCTCGGGCTTCATGATAGCGGGGGCAACTGTGCTTGAACCGTTACTGTAATAGCTTGGTACATCTCCGTCAATTAATATCCCGCCAGCATTGATTTTATGTTCGACAATCATATCATCGGCTAAAGATGGAATAACAATTTGCATGTTGACTTTAAAATTAACCGTCAATTCAAGAAAGACTGTATTAATGCCTGCATGGGTTAAATGTGTATTGAAGTCTGATTCGACGTGACCGATAGCCGCCATTTTAACGGGGATTTTTGGACCGTAATTGGCGAGAAGAGCATTGCCTGTAATAACGCCTAAAGGAATATAATACACCACTTCTTTGAGTTGTTCATCGTCTATCGATGAGGCTGTCGTAAATGGATTGGACTCGATAATCCCAAGCTTTTTTTGGATGTCATTCCTAATGTCTGCTTGCAAGCGAATCGATGCTTCCGGATTAATCGTATAGGAAGGAGGATTATTGTCTCCTGTATCATTCTTCATAATAACTTCATTTAAGTTTGTTTTTTCCATATTTTCATCTATAGATTCGTGAATAGCTTTTGTGGCAATTCTGTCCACTTCATTTTTAGCGATACTCATAATAACAGGTTCAACCGTTTTATTAACAAAGGAAAGAGATAAAATACTTGTGAAAATAAAAAGAATAAACGAGATAAAGAATACGTGACGTGTTTTTAGAGGTCCTTTTTTACGAAATAGTTTGGATTTTCGTCTTGCTCGAAACATGTTAAGAGCCTCCTTTAATAAAGGCTGTACGGAAAGGCATGCAAAATTATGGCTTCGTAGAAATAAGCCAAAAGTAACCAGTCTCCTATAAAGTGAAACTTCCATTAGTGGGGGGGCTTACTGCCTGTTAAGTATGGGATAAATAAAGCTTTATTCAAAAGATATGCATTAAGCTTAGCGGATTATGTTAAAAAGCGGTGAGAAATCTATCTTCTCACCGCTGAATGTTTATTCCTATTTTTTCTTTATTCTGTCATTACGTTCCCAAATTTTCAAGTATGGATAAGGATCAAAACTCCATTCAGTGATGCCATTATCTTTATAGAGACCAAAATGTAAATGAGGAGGGAACTTCCCAGAGGTTCCAGGAGGTCCGTAACCGGTACTTCCAACACTTCCAATTATTTGGGCGGGTTTAACGACTTGTCCTACTTTTAGATCGTTAGCAAAGCCGTTGAGATGAGCAAAATAATGATAATTATTATTTAAATCTCGAATACCTATTCGCCATCCCCCATATTTATTCCACCCTTTCATTTCAATGATGCCATAACAGGTTGAACGAACGGGAACCCCGTAAGAGGCAAAAACGTCCGTCCCTTCATGAATACGTCTCCCGCCCCAACCGCGAGCAGAGCCCCAGGTACTTCTGTACGTATAATGACTTCCAATAGGGAGAGGAAACGCTTTTTCCTGTAAATGTAACGTCCCCAATGTTTTATAAATTCGGGCATTTCCGATAATAATACTTACTGTTTTATCTCTTTTGTAATAATTCCATAATCCAATGCGTATATTTTCTTCATCCGTCCCATAGTTAAGTAAATAGTTTGCAAAGGTATATAAACGGTCAACATCGCTGTTGATGTCAGCACGTCCATCTCCATCTCCATCTAAGCCAATGCCGCCAAATAAGCTAATTGACAGCGGCTTAACATCAGCAAGGTTTGGATTTAATGCTCCTACCCATTTCGAAGGTTCAATATAGATGCCAATGACTCCTTTCGCTTTTTCACGGTCTTTACGGGTTAAGCGTAAATTATGTTCATACTGATCTGCTGCGGCGAGATAATACCAAGGGATCTGTAGGATAGTCTCCATATTTTGATACAATTCTAATCTCTTGGTAAATAAATCAGCCTCGGATGGTGATGAAGTAGCAGCGAAGACTGATCCGCTGCTGCATATTATGGAAATCATTATCAGAGAAAGGATGGCTCTTTTCACAATGTCAGTCTCCTTTCAATGTATGCTGTCATTAGTGTTCATCATTGGAGGGGAAATCATGAAAGATAAATTGTGGTAATCCTGCAAAAAGAGGGATTGGTCATCAAGTCCCAATCCCTACAATTTTACATATTCCTTGTGTTTTCATGGATGTTTTTGTTATTATGTCGTTCAGTAACATTTTCTCCATTTTCATTTTCTTCATCGCTTATTTTAGAGCCTTGTGGAGATTTAAGCATTTCTTGGATGGTTTTATTAAGCGAGAACTCCATGCCTTCATGATCTGATTCTAAATTTGCATAATTTTCGATATATGGAGCTAATGCAATATTGTCACTCACATACACATGATAATAGCGAGGAACAGCAGACATAGCGGTTCGCTTTACTTGATCGGCTGTTTCTTGGCGATTATTTGAATCGGTTTCATACACGACAAGTACTTCCTCATCTGTAACAAGTGTTGATACATCACGTACATCAGGGAGTTGAATACTTAAATTAGAAATGACATCGGCTAACTGTTCGCGGTCAATGGATGAAATTTGATTATCAATGTTTTGGCCCTCTACGGTTGTTTTATTAACTCGAGTAAAGCCGAAATCATCGCGGTCTCTAGCAGTATTTTGATAATCTTCATCATAGTAGTGAGCAGGGGTTCGGACTGTAAGTGGTTCTGCTGTATTTGTGTCCATGCTTGTATCGTTGTCTCCATTTGTTGAACAACCACTTATGATAAACAGTGAACTAAGTCCAATGGATAAAATTACTTTTCTCAAAGCTGACACCTCCTTATCGATTAGGTTGAGCATCTTTCTGTAAATTTCGCTTAGTAATTGATGGGGAATCAGTTATAATTTAAGGATAACTATGTATTTTGAGAGGTGAAGAACATGATTACGATCAATAATATAGCCTACGAAGTAATCGATGAGCGAAGAGATGGCTATAATGAAGAGGCATTTAAAGCCCGTTATAGTGAAATCTTAACGAAGTATGATTATATCGTTGGCGACTGGGGATATGGACAGTTAAGGCTTCGTGGCTTTTTTGATGATCAAAATCATAAAGCCACCTTTGATACGAAAATAAGTACAGTAACAGAGTACTTATATGAATACTGCAATTTTGGCTGTCCGTATTTTATCGTGAAAAAAATAAAGAAATAAGAAAAGGGGTGCCCCAAAAGGTCGTATTTTTTACGATTTGTTTGGAGCACCTTCTTTTTATGAACCTCTACTGAGTCGGTAACTAAATGATTTTAGTTAGGGTATTTATTTACACTTTATTCCCTTGTGCCGTCCGTATACGGACGTTGAGCGTTTGTATTCGGATCGTCATGAGTCGGGTGAGCACCTGGATATTGACGAGGCATATTTTCGTGCAGGCTTTTATTTTCATAGTTAAAGTTGCTGTATGAGCGTTGTTCTTCTCCCCATGGTGTGCTTTTACCTTCAACAGGTGTATCTGCACCCCGTGGTGCCCCGTAAGGTCCTTCTGGCTGGTCTTCAGGAATGATATAGTTCCGCTGTTTTTCAACATTAGAAAAATCATAATACTTTTCCTTTTTGTTCAATATAATTCCCTCCTATTAGATAGTCGTTCATCAATAGGATGTCCAATAAGAACAGGGTCATGAAGGAATTAAATGACTTCGGTTAAGAATCCACGCAGCTCTGCCGCTTCTTCTTCAGTTAGTTGAAAGGCTTGTTCAAGATACCCTTCTTCTTCTAAGTCATCGTGTCCGATAATGGCAAAACGATTGCTTTGTAAATTTAGCACTAATTTTTTGCCATAGAACCGGTCAGTCATCGTAATAGCTAAATCAAAGCGGGATTCCTCCCCCATAAAGCTCACAAATCGTGTCTTTGTATCGATTAAATCGTTGTATAAATAAAAGCGCTCTCCCACATGCATTCTCCCTTCAACATTTTATTTCTTCGTTTTATCATAACAAAATCTAAATAATAGTGAAATGTGTGCATAGAGAAGATATCTGTATCTTTTTGATGAACTTATGAAATTTTTGTGGAGGAAGGAACATCTAATGGTCGATATTTTCGACGAGATTTCTTTATTTAAGGCAAAATATGATAATATATAGGTAATATAGCCCGGGTGAAAGGGATGGGTAATATGTCGCTGAATGATAAGAAAGGTTATAAATCACTAGGAAAGTGGCTTAAACTGTTTAGTCCATTGTCTAGGCTTCGCTTCTATCCACCTCAGTTCATTGTGAGGAATCCAATGATACAAGCAGTAAATGTATCGTTTTCACAAGGATATGAAGTAGCCGTCATTGTGTTTGATATTCAAGATGTACTTCAATTCAAAGAAGAGATGGGTAAACAGCAATATGATACCTATATCAAACAGTTAAAAAAGGCATTCAAAAAAGCAATTGTAGATAGAATACCGAAAGAAGATATTCTTATTTTGCATGATTATAACAGCGATAACGTTACATTCCTTATGCGGATAGATTGTACGGAGAAAAAGTCACGTGAACTGGATGAGATTATTTATATGATTACAGCAAATGTTCAAGAACATTTGCAAGAGATAAGTCCGCAATTTAAGTCCTCGTTTATAACCGGCTATATGTTTGTTGAGAAGAGCCAGTATCCAACTGAACATGCTGTGAATAGAGCTTATAAGCAAGCGGTTATAATGACGGAAGAAAAGAAGAAAGCTGGATTTAGTGGATTAATGATGACGATAGATGACATTATTTCTAATCAACATATTCGATTGATGGTACAACCTATAGTTGAAGTAGCTACGAATCAGATGAAAGCTCATGAAGTGCTTACCCGTGGGCCAGCCGGGACAGATTTAGAAAATCCGTTAGCATTATTCTCAGCGGCCAGGCAAACAGGGAGGCTCTATGAATTAGAGCAAATCGTACTAGAAAAAACGTTTAGGCAGGTTTCAGAAAATGATTTATTGAAGCAAGTATTTATTAATCTTACACCTGTTACAATTGAGAATTTACGCTTTCCAACAGACATTAAGGCGATGTTAGACAAGTATCCAAGTATTTCAGCTGAGCAATTTGTCCTTGAAATTACGGAGCGGGAGGCCATTAATCATATAGATTATTTTATTGCCAATATTCAAAGCTTAAGACAATTAGGTTTCCAAATTGCTGTCGATGATACAGGCGCAGGTTATTCAAATTTAAATACTATTATTGAAATTATGCCGGATATTATTAAAATTGATCGCTCTGTTATTCAAAATATTGATAGTAGTACCGTAAAAGAGTCGATGTTAAAGGGACTTTTATTAATTGCGAAGGAAACAGGTTCGATTGTTGTAGCTGAAGGAATTGAGAGTAAAGGGGAAGCTATGGTATTATCAAAGAATAATGTTGATTTGGCACAAGGATATTTCTACGCAAGACCTACAGGTGTGGAGAAACTTAAAGTGTCATCTTAGAATAGAAAGGATCTGGAAAGAATGTACTTTGTAGACCGACAAAAAATTGAACAAATTTTATGTTTCCTTGAGGCCCAGTTATCGAGGTTAGAACAAAAAAAAGAATGGAATGATGAGCTGTCACAATTGGCTTTGGAAAGGATTGTTCAAACGTCTATTGATTCTGTTTTGGATGTGGGCAATGCGATGATTGATGGTTTTATTATGAGGGACCCTGGTAGTTATGAAGATATTGTGGATATTTTACTTGATGAGAAAGTAATTAGCGAGGAAATTGCGACACAATTTAAAAATGTGCTGCCACTTCGCAAAATGCTTATCCAAGATTATATTGAAGTGTCGCATGAACAGTTACAGACTGTATTTACAGCTAATCTTGCAGCGTTTACTCAATATCCGGAGTTAATTAGAACATACTTAACTAATGAATTAGGAGCTGTTTCTGCTTTTAAAAATTAGGCTATGTTGCAAGAAGGATGAAATCGTAGTTTCAGAAGCAATAAGCCGTATAAAAGGCTAAAATGAACATAGTAACTCTTTATACAAGCGACCGGTAATGGCGCTTGTATTTTTTTTAGAGATGACTATGTAATATAAAGTTGGGAGTATCACCTTATGAAGGGAGCAGTATGTATGAAATCTTATAAAGGGTATTTGATTGATTTAGATGGGACGATGTATCGTGGATCTGAGCAAATAGCTGAAGCTGCAGGATTTATCGATGAATTGCGCCAACGAAACATTCCTTATTTATTCGTCACCAATAATTCTTCGCGTACACCTGCGCAAGTGGCAGAGAAATTACGGAATTTTGGGATAGAGACAGACAATAAACAAGTATTTACTACAAGCATGGCCACAGCGAATTTTATTGCGGAAAGAAAGGCTGATGCAACGGTATATGTGATCGGTGAAGAGGGCATTCGAAACGCTTTACAGGAAAAAGGGCTAGAGCTTGTGGAAGAGAATGCAGATTTTCTCGTTATGGGGATTGATCGAGCTATCGATTACGAAAAATTAACAAAGGCTTGCTTAGTTGTGAGAAATGGTGCTGCATTCATCTCGACCAATGGGGATATTGCCATTCCAACTGAACGCGGACTGCAGCCTGGAAATGGTGCCATCACATCGGTTGTGGCGGTGTCGACGCAAGTAAAACCGATTTTCATTGGTAAGCCGGAATCGATTATTATTGAGCAGGCGTTACAGGTATTAGGTGTCTCAAAAGAAGAAGTCATTATGGTTGGAGATAATTATGATACAGATATTATGGCAGGAATCAATGCAGGGATGGATACTTTACTCGTTCATACAGGAGTGACGAAAAAAGAACACTTGCTGCAATATGAAAAACAACCAACCTTTGTTGTCGATACACTGGCTGATTGGCAGTTTGAATAGTGCAGGTAGATAAGGAGCCAAGTACAGGGAAGAAGATTGTACTGGCTCCTTGTTCTTTTTAAAAAGAACATTATTGATGCTGGGTTCATGGAGAGCCAAGGATTGGTGATAGTTTTTCTTAATCCGTCTTTTCTGCTCGATGGGCTAATCGACTAGACGCAGCAGCGGCGATAGCACCGACAATATCATCTAGAAATGTATGCACGTGTCCTGACGTTTTATCATTTAAAGATTTCAATATTCCTGGCTTCTGTTTATCTACGTATCCATAATTCGTAAACCCAATGGAGCCGTACACATTAACAATCGAGAAAGCAAGAACCTCATCTACTCCGTATAACCCTTCATCCTTTGCAATAATTGTTTGCAGCGGCTCTTCTAATAGTTTTTTTTCAGCTAGTAAATCCAGTTGAATGCCTGTTAAGATGGCATTTTGTACTTCTCGTTTAGACAGAACGCGTTCTACATTATAAATGCAATCTTCCATTTGTAAATTCTCATGATAATCTGCTTGTAAATACATAACAAGATTGGCGATATCTTCGATTTTAACTCCGCGTTTCAAGAGCCATTCTCGTGCTACTTGCTCCGTTAGTGATACTTCTGATTTAGCCATAGAATCACACTCATTTCGATTATTTTGAATGATGCTTAGCGGTTTAGAAATGTTATTCAGAAACTGTAATTTGTATCATATATATAATGTATCCCTGAGTAACAGGTTATGATACCCTACCCTTCATTTTTTAAGCATTGTACGAGTTTGGTTGGATGATTTTCAAACTTTAGTAAAGGCGGCGATTGGAATGATAGAAGAAATCATTTATCAAAATTATGGAATTTCTGTTGAGCGTGAAGAGAAGAATAGTCGCTACCCTTCCTTTCGTTCAGGTAATGTCATTTACAGCATTATTCCACTTGAAACAGTTGAACAAGATGAGCTTATGGAAAGGCAAAAAATGTCGGAGCATTTAAGAATTCAAGGAGATCAATCTGTCGCTGCTTTTATTTTGGCGAATCACGGCAGCTATATTTCTGAGGCAGACAATCAATTATTCGTGTTACTTGCTAATGAAGTAATTGAGCCAAGACGAAATCAAAAGACAGGGAGAGCATTAAGCATTTTTCACGCACAAGGACGTAGTATCGATGAGAAAATTACAAAATGTGCGCGAATTGGCCAATGGAAACAGTTATGGGAAGCTAGAATCGATCAATTAGAAAGAATTTGGAGCGATAAATTGCAAGCACATCCAAACAATGCGTTTGAGCAGTTATTTATTGAAACTTTTCCTTATTATATGGTGTTAGGAGAAAATGCGGTCCAATATTTAGTCGACACAGAAATAGACGATTACCCAGATGCGGTTGACAGCGGGACAATTTGTTATGAACGCTTTACACAAAGCACATGGAACGACGAGAGATGGATGAAAAATCCGTTTGATTGGGTATTTGATCATGCCACAAGAGATTTGGCAGAATGGGCAAGAGATTATTATCGGCGTAATATCCATACATACCAACGTGGACTTACGCAGTTCTTTCAGGACTATCAAAGCGTAGAGCATTTATCCAGCTTCTCAGCCCGTTTATTGTACGCTAGAATGCTTTTTCCGATTCATTATTACGAAACGGTTGAAGAGTACTTTACAAGCCCAACAGAGTCTAGAGCGAATGAATTAGAAGACACCCTTTCACTCATTACAAAATCTTCTCAGCAGTACGAGCATTTTTTAAAGCATTTTTATGAACTGGCTGAAATTCCAGCACAATACATGCAGTTACCGGAAGTAGGCTGGCTGTAAAGTATCCTCAATTGAGAGAAGTTAGTTGAATTCATTTTTTTAGATTCTGTTCAATAACGTTGTTGATTTTGACTCATTTTTGCTGAGGGTTCATCATCTGCTCTAGATCAGCGTTAATCGTTTCGAGAGGCAACAAGAACGGTTAGGTATCTAGAGCTTTTCTTATCGCTCATCGGCTTCTCCCTGTTTAGATAGAATCGTTTGATTAGCTGCTCCTTTGCCGCAAAAAAACCTTGTGTAAAATGATTTCTCCTTGTATTCCTATGTTATGATAGGAAGAGGAATTTTTAGAATAGTACTACAATTAAAAAAGTTGAAGGGATGTGGATAGATGAAACAATTTGTAGCTGCTGTTCTTATCTGCTTGTTTACTTTACATATGATAGTGGTTCCGACTCAAGCTGCCTCTTCCAATCAATGTATAGAACCGCAATTTTCGATAGTGTTAAAGACGAATGCTGAGCTAAAGGCGAAGGCAAGTCATACAAGTAAAACGGTTAAAACTTATCCGAAGAATAAGAAGCTTACGGTTATGAAACGCAGCTGGGACTGGTATTCTATTTGTTATAGTAAAAAAGTAGTTTACCTAGCGATAGAAGATGCGCGTGAAGTATTTAATGCTAAGGAACGAGCGGTACTTGTGCAAGCGGATGCTAAACCAGATGTAAAGCAAGTTGTTTCAGCAGTTGGCCCAAAACTTCAGTCCACGAAGGTAACCATTCAAGCGTTTGAGCAACGAAAAGGAGAATGGCGCAGGGCATTAACCGAAATGAAGGGCATAGTAGGAAAAAAAGGCTTTACTACGAATAAAAAAGAAGGCGATGGTAAATCACCAATTGGAATGTATTCATTTGGAACAGCATTTGGCAACGAAGTAAAGCCATCGGGAATGAAGCTAACTTATAAAAAAACAACGAAGTATGATTATTGGGTTGATGATGTCACATCCAGGGATTATAACAAATGGATTACATATAAAGGCGTCCCGACTAAGAAGTGGAAGTCTTTTGAAAGAATGAATCACTCGTTATATAAATACGGGGTTGTTATTAATTACAATGTTAACCCTATTGTGAAAGGAAAAGGGAGTGCAATCTTTCTTCATATTTGGCGAGGGGAAAATGGAGTTACAGCAGGCTGTGTAGCAACATCAGAGAAAAATGTTTTACGCTTATTAAATTGGCTAAATCCAAGTAAGCACCCTCATATTATTATGGATACAATAGAAACCTTATAAGAGATTAAGAAGTCATAGGCAAAAGGAAACGATTCTTTTATGCATATTCTTCTATTGTTCGAAAAAAAGATATATTTTTTTGAAGCTTACTCTAACAAGGGATTGAAACAAATTGTATGCAAATCTGTATTTTCTAACTATTGATAATTATGAATAAAAATCATATAATGTCTACTATAAAAATACAAATGTTTTCTTCAGATAAACAGTGGTTAGGGGGAACCGAAATGAAAGCTATCTCAATCGGTTTATTAGGATTAGGTACGGTAGGTTCAGGAGTTGTCCAAATTATTGAAAGTCATCAAGACAAATTAATGCATCAAATTGGATGCTCTATTCAAATAAAGAAAATTTTAGTGAATGATTTGACGAAAGAGCGTGCGGTTCATATCGATCGTAATATGCTAACAGATAACCCAGAAGATGTTATTTATAACCCAGAAATTGATGTAGTCATCGAAGTAATGGGTGGTATTGAAGAAACGCGTGAATACTTATTACAAGCATTAAAAAATAAAAAACAAGTTATTACGGCAAATAAAGATTTAATGGCTTTATATGGTCCTGAATTATTAGCGGTTGCGACTGAAAATGGCTGCGATTTATTTTATGAGGCAAGTGTAGCTGGTGGAATTCCAATTCTACGTGGACTTGTGGATGGATTATCCTCAGATCGCATTACAAAAATGATGGGGATTGTGAACGGTACTACAAACTTTATTTTAACGAAAATGAGTAAAGACGGCAGCGCCTATGAAGATGTATTAAAAGAAGCTCAAGAGCTTGGTTTTGCTGAGTCTGATCCGACAGCGGATGTAGAAGGGTTAGATGCAGCACGTAAAATGGCAATTCTAGCAACGCTAGGTTTTTCGATGAACGTCGGTTTAGAAGATGTATCTGTTGAAGGAATCACAAAGATTTCTGAGGAAGATTTAGCATATAGCAAAAAGCTTGGCTATACAATGAAGTTGATTGGTGTTGCATCAAGATCAGACAATAAAGTCGAAGTGAGTGTCCAACCTTCACTATTACCTGAAGCGCATCCGCTAGCTTCTGTTAATAATGAATATAATGCAGTATATGTATACGGAGAAGCAGTAGGAGAGACAATGTTCTATGGCCCAGGAGCAGGTAGCTTGCCAACCGCAACAGCTGTTGTCTCGGACTTAGTCGTTGCTTTGAAGAATATGAGACTCGGTGTTAATGGTCGCAGTGCTATTGCGCCTCAATATCCAAAGGCATTAAAAGGACCAGAGGAAATTCAAGCTAAATTCTTTATTCGCTTGCATGTAAAAGATGAAGTAGGTGTGCTTGCAAGGATTACAAATCTATTTGCTGAGTATGGTGTTGGATTTGATAAAATTCTTCAGCTGCCAATTGATGATAAAGGTGCGTCTGAAATTGTGTTAGTTACACATACGGCTTCTATGGCAGCATTTGAACAAATTCAGCAAAAGTTAAATGACTATGAGATGGTTAAAGAAATTAAAAGTACGTACCGTGTTGAAGGAGAGAATACGAAATGAGCTGGCAAGGTTTAATCAAGGAATATAAAGAGTTTTTACCTGTAACGGAAAATACCCCTGCATTATCGTTATTAGAAGGAAATACACCATTAATTAAATGCAACAATTTATCTGAACAGTTCGGGGTTGAACTATATGTAAAATATGAAGGATTAAACCCGACAGGATCATTTAAGGACCGTGGAATGGTATTTGCTGTGGCGAAAGCGATTGAAGAAGGTGCAGATACAATTATTTGTGCATCTACAGGGAATACATCAGCAGCCGCAGCCGCTTATGCAGCTCGCGCTAATATTCGCTGTATCGTCGTGATTCCGGAAGGAAAAATTGCAATGGGGAAACTAGCTCAAGCGGTTATGTACGGTGCAGAAATTGTATCGATTGAAGGAAACTTCGATCAGGCACTTCAAATTGTTCGTAACATTAGTGAGACATCTCCAATTGCGCTTGTAAACTCTGTAAACCCTTATCGTATTGAAGGACAAAAAACAGCAGCATTTGAAATTTGTGATGTGTTAGGGGCAGCACCAGATATTTTAGCTCTTCCAGTTGGAAATGCAGGAAATATTACTGCGTATTGGAAAGGGTTTAAAGAATACAATGATCATAAGCAAACAGGTCTTCCAGAAATGAGAGGATTTGAAGCGGCGGGGGCAGCTGCGATTGTTCACGACCGTGTGTTTGAAAATCCTGAAACAGTAGCGACAGCGATTCGTATCGGAAATCCAGCAAGCTGGAAATTTGCTGTTGAAGCGGCGAAAGAATCTAACGGAAAAATTGATGAAGTAACAGATGAAGAAATTTTAGAAGCATATGTATTGCTAGCAAGAAGTGAAGGGGTATTTGCTGAACCTGCTTCTTGTGCAAGTATCGCAGGAATCATTAAACAACTAAAAAGCGGTGAAATTAAAAAAGGCAGTAAAATCGTTGCTGTGTTGACAGGAAACGGTTTAAAAGATCCGAATGTAGCGGTGGATACAAGCACAATTACACCAACATTACTGCCAATGGATGAAAAAGTCATCTTAGAACATCTTGAAGGTGTGAAACAAGTATGAGTCAAGAGTCCGAAATGTTTTTAATCCGTGTACCAGCAAGTACAGCAAATCTGGGTCCAGGCTTTGATTCCATAGGGCTTGCTCTAGGATTGTATTTGGAGATACATGGATCTTTATCAGATAGATGGGAAGTTGTTCCACTAACGGAGGAAATGGCTGCTTTTCCGAAAGATGAAAGCAATTATATTGTTCAAATCGCAAAGAAAACAGCAGCCTTCTATGGAAAAGAGTTAGCGCCATGTCGTCTGTTTGTTTCAAGCGAAATCCCACTGGCACGTGGATTAGGAAGCAGTGCATCGGCGATTGTCGCTGGTATTGAATTAGCCAATTTAGTCGCAGAATTACACTTAACGGATGATGAAAAAGGCCGACATGCTTCACTTTTTGAAGGCCATCCGGATAATGGCGGAGCTTCTGTTTATGGCGGGCTTGTTGTCGGCCTGCATACGGAGGAGCAAACCGATATTGTATCGTTTCCAATCAAAGGTGTCAAAGTGATTGTAGCGATTCCAAATTTTGAACTTCTAACAGAAGATTCAAGAAGCGTGTTACCAAAGACATTAGCCTATAAGGAAGCGATTGAAGGAAGTGCAGCTGCCAATATGCTGCTTGCAGCAATTGTTTCGGATAATTGGAAACTTGTTGGTCAAATGATGCAGAGAGATCGTTTTCATCAACCATACCGCGCTCCAATAGTGCCACATTTGGCTCAAATTGAGGAAATAGCTGCTCAAAATGGAGCTTATGGTACAGCGTTAAGCGGTGCAGGTCCAACCGTCCTTTGTCTGGTTCCTGAAGCGCAAGCGGAGCAAGTGCAAGAAAAATTATCCAATAAATTCCCGGATTTCGTTATTAAGGAACTTCTGATTGATAACAAAGGAAGCCAAACAATGATTTTATCAGAAGCAGATAAGGAAGAGTTAAGTTTTCTATAAGAAGAAACGAGCAGGGGGATATGTTCATCCTGCTCGTTTCTTTGTTTAAGATAGAGCTAATAAAAAAGCTGATTTTCTTCAAGTGTATGTATATCCATACAACATGAAGAAAATCAGCATTAGCTTTTATAACAATTAGAATACTTGTTCAACTTCAATAACACCAGGAACTTCTTCAAGAAGTGCACGTTCAATTCCTGCTTTTAATGTAATCGTTGAACTTGGGCAGCTACCGCAAGCTCCAAGCAAACGTAATTTAACAATTCCATCTTCTACATCGACAAGTTCACAGTCACCGCCATCGCGAAGAAGAAACGGACGAAGTTTATCAAGTACTTCTTGAACTTGACTTTCCATTGTTTGTTCAGTCATTGCCATCGACTCCTTTCCTAATCATATTATAATGCGAAGGTTATAAAAAATCCAATTAGAACTTAGCGGAAAAATAATCTATCTTTATATAAAAAAAAGAGATACAATACTAATAATTCCAATCAGAAAAATGGAGGTTTATATGGAACAGAGATCTATCGACATTCAAGTATACGGTGCTGAACAAATTTGTGCGAGTTGTGTAAACTTACCATCTTCAAAAGATACCTGTGAGTGGCTTGAATCAGCGTTGCAAAGAAAATTTCCTAATCAGCCATTTTCCATTACTTACATTGATATTCATCATCCGCCAGCTTCTACGAAAGAAAAGGAGTTTTCGTTAAAGATCATCGAAGAAGATTTGTTCTACCCACTTGTATTAATTGAAGATGAAATTGTAGCAGAAGGAAATGTGCGTTTGAAAACGGTCGTCGATAAAATGATTCAATGCGGGTATAAGCAAGAAACTGTCTAATCTTTATAAAAAAAGTTTTGAAGCATCCTGCTTCAAAACTTTTCAATCTATATTTAAGTATTAATTGTTATGGTATTTATAAGCCCACAGGATACCAGATTTAATTAATCGAGCAAATCTTCCTGTAATGGCACGATTACCAACTAAGCCGAATCCTTGTTTTTTCCCTAATGAACCAAGAGTTCCTTTTAATTTCATAGGAGGGAAGCTTTCTGGAAGTGGTTCATTTGCCCATTTTTTTACAAGAACTTGAACGATTTGTTCTGCTTGTGCTTCCGCTAATTGAGCACTTGGAGCAAATGGCAAGCTTGCACAGTCTCCTACAACGAATAAACTGTCGTTATTTGGTAAGAAGTGTTGTGGCGTTAATACGGCTCTGCCTTGTCCATCTTTTTCGATATCCATATCTCTAATAATTTTGCTAGGTTGGATACCAGCTGTCCAAACGATAACATCACTATGAACAGCTTCTTCACCATTGTATAAAGTGTTTGGCTCAACTTTTGTAATATTAGAATGGTGAACAACTTCAATATTATTTTTAGCAAACCAAGATTCTACAAATACGCTTAAATGTTCTGGAAAAGCGGATAAAATATGCGGTCCACGGTCAAATAATCTGATTTTTAAGTCGGGACGGCTTTCGATTAATTCACTTGCTAATTCAACCCCGCTAAGTCCTCCACCAATGATGGAAACTGTTGCGCCGGCTCCTAAATTATTCAGTGCTTGATAGGTTTGACGAGATTTATCGATGGTTTGAATACTGAATGTGTGCAGATCTGCACCTGGAATACCGTGGTATTTATCTTCGCAGCCAAGCCCGATGACTAAATCATCATAATCTACAGGCTCTTGATTTTCTAAGATGACTTGTTTTTTGTCCATATCAATGGATAATACTTCACCATATACATTTTGTAAGCGTGGATGCTCAGGAAATGCAACACGAATATGGTGATCGGAAATTGTTCCTGCCGCTAGCGCATAATATTCTGTTTTAATACAGTGATATGGATTGCGGTCAATAAGTGTAATGCGAACATTTTCAGGCAGCTGATTAGGCAGCAATCTTTGAAGCATGCGCATTCCACCATACCCGCCACCGAGTATGACTAAATTCTTCATGTAAAAATCCCCTTTGTTTAATCTGCAAAAATTGTTATTTCATTCACTTGTAAAAGTAGGTATACTACTATAAAAATCCCTAAAATATTGTGCTAAAAAATAAAAATTATTTTTAAAGATAGTTTTAATCCCCACAAAAGTATAACGAAAATGTGTAAAAATCACAACTGTATTATGAAAATCAACTGTTTTTATCGTTAAATATTGACGATATATAGAAAAAATATAGGGTATTTTTTGAACAATATTTAAAACATGTTTAAAGTGAAACATATATGAATATTTAGCTCCAATAAATGAGGTGAGACTGGATGAAACCAATTATCGAATTTTGTGTTAGCAATTTAGCGAGCGGTGCATATAAAGCAATGGAACAATTGGAAAAAGACCCCAATTTGGACGTTGTTGAATATGACTGTTTAAGTTATTGCGGGATTTGTTCAAGCGATCTTTTTGCTCTTGTTAATGGTGAAGTCGTTACTGCAAGCTCTACAGAAGAGCTTGTGGCCAATATATATCAATATTTAGATGAACATCCAATGTTTTAAATCAATTAAACACTGCAAACCCTTTTCAGTTTGCAGTGTTTATATAAGCATTAGTGTGCGGGCAATTCCCCTTTAATGTCTGCCCAGCGATCGCGTGCCATTTGAATGATGGACGTTTCAACAGCTGATTTTCGCTTTTCAAGAACCATGGAAAAATATTTTGTAGCAGCCTGCAGCTCTCCTATCCGTCTAGATAACTCCCCGGCTAAGTATAAAATACGTACTTCAGACACTTGAGTCCCATTATAGTCCCCGATAGAAAAGGATTCCTCATATTCATGACGTGCCAATCTCATAAAGCGATGTTCTTGTTCTTCATTTTGCTTCAGACGGTAAAGCCAAGCCGTTCGTAAATAAAGTCCGGCAATGGTAATATGCTTTTCTTTTTTTAAGATGGCACTATAACAAGCTAATTTATACGTTTGAATGGCATCATTAATGGTGCGTTCACCAGAAAAGGAATGAGGCACCCAATGAGAGCAAATTTTCTCTAAAATTTCTTCTTTTGTGGCAGGAGCGAAATATTTAGAGAATTCTTTTGAAAATGCAAAGCCACATTTAGGACAAACATGTATGTTATAGAATAGTCCATTGGTTGTACCTTCCGCATATTTTGGACAAAAATCCGTATCATATTCAGATACTTTAATAAAACGAGAACGAATTTTTTTCGTAGTGGCTGATTGTTTACAAAGAAGACATTCTATACTTTT
Organism: Peribacillus asahii; assembly: GCF_004006295.1. NCBI lineage: Bacteria > Bacillati > Bacillota > Bacilli > Caryophanales > Bacillaceae > Peribacillus > Peribacillus asahii. The sequence continues at coordinate 4,210,684 of NZ_CP026095.1, read as the reverse complement.
GTCAAATAGCGGTGGTAATTCCCCCATGAGTATCATCCTTTCAGTAGTATATAAGTTCTAGTTATATAGATGTGTTGTTGGTTTAATTATAGCTTAATTTATGAGAAAAGGCTCATGAGAAATGAAAGGATTTACATCTTTTTCAGGCAGGAAAATTGAGCATGAGAAATTTTTTAGTATATACTAGTAGTAGTTTGAATTGACTTACTGAATTTTAGAGAGGGAGGGTTTTATTGTGAGCGATGTTGTTAATATTACGGAAGCGGCAGCTTTTCAAATAAAAGAAATGATGAAACATAATGGAGAGGAAGGCTCTTTCTTACGAGTAGCTGTAAAAGGTGGCGGTTGCAGCGGTCTATCCTATGGAATGGCATTTGAACAAGAGGCAGGCGAGAAGGATCAACAATTAGAACAGTTTGATATTAAAATTCTCGTTAGTGAAGATGATGCGCCTATTTTAAACGGAACAACAATCGATTATAAACAATCGATGATGGGCGGAGGATTTACCATCGATAATCCAAATGCCATCGCATCTTGTGGCTGCGGGTCATCATTTAGAACGGCGACAAATACGGGAACACCAGAGAATTGTTAAGGTTTTGAATAAATGTTCGGGGTTATGAATTACATTGGAATTTTGAGTGTACACAAGCCTCAAAATGTGTGTTAACAACCCTAAAAGCTTCAAATCAGGGTTGTGAATTACATGCCTTCTCGATAGTTAATGTTGTAAAACATAACTATTTGAGGAGGCTTTCTTTATGTCTTTAAACAAAAGAGTGAAACGTAAACCAGTTGGAAAAATGGCTAATCAAAAGGAATATCCAAAATTTACAATGGAACAAGCAATTGATTTAGTTGTAGCGGGAAAGAGTGCGGAGGGACTAAGAGAGAGGACGTTAAAGGATTACCGTAAGGATTGGGGTTATTTTGTTAATTGGCTTCAAAAAACATATGAGATTGAAACGGTAGACGAACTATCACCACAGATTTTTAGAGACTATATTAACTACTTGAAATATGATGCTCCCAAGTATGACGGACATAAGTATATCCAAAGTGACCAAGGTTTAGGATTATCTGATACAACGATTAATATTCGTTTAAGGGTGTATCGAGCAATGTTTAACTTTTTGGAGCGGATGATATTGAATCTGGTGTTGGGATTCGAGATATCGTTTTACAATTAATAAAACTGTGATTTTATGAATTAAAATACAGGGTTGTGGCCTTGTATTTTTTATTGCTTGGAAAAGCTCAATAAATCCTCAAACAGAATACCATACATGAGGTGGTGATTATATGGATAATGAATATCAATACTATCATGTGCCGGTTAATCCGATAAATCAGCAACATGATATATACACAGAAACATCAGCAAATGAACTTAACAGGCAACAATATCCTGGGCAACAAGGGTTTCAACAAGGGTTTAGACAAGGCTATAGACAAGGCTATAGACAAGGGTATAGAGATGGATATCGAGCAGGGCAACAAGCAGGGTATTATCCAGGACATCGGCCAATACAACAGTCGTCGTGGCCTAATGAAAGTTGGTACACCTAATGGTCAAGAGTGGTCTGGCAAGATTGTTTTACCACTAAATGGTCCGAGTATAGAGCCATAACTAATCCAGCATATAAATAAAAAGAAACTCGTCAAAAAATGATAAAAAACAGTGTCTTAGAAACGAACTGTATTGGTCGATAATCAAAGATTAATATAACCACAACTCAATTGAAAATTAGAGTCTAATAAAAACCCCTAGGGTTCACCCGGCCCAAGGGGTTTTCTATGCTAGACTAGATTAATTTTTATCGAAACTGCAAACCAGAAAGATGAGAATCCGTTCCGTCGATTCTCCGCAAGAATGGCATCAGCATCCATATTTTGTTGCTTCGAAAACAACATGAACAAACTGCCCCTTTAGCTTAAGTATATTCTTTTACAATCGATATAACTTACATTAACAACCATTAACAACATGTTAACGTATATATATCCACACATGCCCACTGACGCTCATTATTGCTCGTGGTGGCGTTTCAAGAGTCTCCCTTCCCGCTCTTTATTCAACTTTGCTTATGGATGAATGATTCTGGAGGCTCTATGTAAGCTTGTTCAGAGTTAGTTTGTTAGTGTGTTGGTTTGTTACAGAAACCACTCTCATTCACAAACTGGCACTCGGTAAATGCTCGATACGACCAGAGAATTGTTAAGGTTTTAACTTCTGTTATTGAACGAAAAGTTAGGCGATGGGGATTATGTTTTTGATCTATTGCGAAACCTATATCCACTTTATATAAAGCGCTTCTTGACGTATTTTAATGATACGCTAGGAGGCGCTTTTTTCTATGTCTGAGGGAAGAACGATTAAACAAAGAAGAGCGATTGATAGAAAACAACAACTTTTATAAATTATTTATCTAAAGTATTTCTTGTGAATTATTAACTATACGATATTTTCATTTAAGTACTTCTTTTGGAATGTCGAATATATTCCACAATAAAGCTATAAACAAAATAGAAATTAGCCAAGCTAACAAGGGTCTATTAACATGAATTCTTAGCACGGTAAACATAACAATATTGAATAAGACAGACCAGGTAATATTCCATCCATGATGGTATTCAAACAAATTTAGATATTTAGCGTTGATGAATTCGATTAGACTATAAAGAAAAACCCACAACAAAATCCAAAGTATTTGTTTAATTCTGTTTCTAGGAAAATTCCCTAAAAAAATGAGTAATGTGGAGGAATATACTAACACCATAATCATTATGTCAATAATAAGGTGACCATATAGAATATTACTACCGAAAATAGTTTCTTTATATGACCACAATTTATAATCGTGCAGTAAAGCATTCTTTAAAAGATCACCAGCTATAAAAAATAAATAAGTTGGGTAATAATTACGCCAATTTTTCCAATCACCCCATTTAATTGCAGCGGTTAGAAAAATAAATTATAAAAGAAATGCATAAGACTCCTCAAAAATATGTTTTTTAAAAAATTATTGCCTTAAACAATAAAAATTATTAATGTTCTTTACAAAGCAGATTTGGTTAGGAGTTGGAATAGACACACATATGGTACAACCAAGAGAAACGACTCCTTTATGTCGTTTTTGATTTATATTGTGTAACAGATGAAATAGGTTATTTAGCGAAGAAATAAGCTAGAAATATATTTTCCCTAGCATTTGTGTTAATAAACCTAACAGAAATTATAGAAAATTCACCTTTTGGTAAATTTATCCTCGTAATACTTAGATGTCCTTCCTGCTTCTTTAGCGGTTGTCGAATAAAGATATGACCGCTCAAATGGGCGTTTTTTTTTAATAATTTTTGGATACATTAAAAAGAGCAGAAAAAATAGGTTGAGGTGAAATCGCTTATGATGTCGAAGAGGCACTTAGTATTTAATTTATCTATCATAATCATTCCATGGTTATCGTTGTTATTTATAGGAAAGCGTAGTATAAAACGTTATTCTTTAGCGGGCGTTTTTATTATTATTTTTGAGATTATAAATCATTTGTATGGACACAAAAGAAATTGGTGGAAGTTTTACGATAAGCGATCATTATTTATTAAGGATGAGCTTCCTTTTAGTATTGGCCCTTATATGCCTCTTTCTATGTGGATACTTAAATTTTCGTACGGGAACTTTAAAAAGTTTGTGCTACTTAATGTTATTGCTGATGGACTCTTTGCTTTTCTTTTCATTGATGTTCTTAAAAAATTAAAAATCATATCTCTAAATGGGTTAAATCATTTTCAATTTTTTATATACTTACACTATAAAGCATATTTATTATATGGAGTACAGTATTTGTTTGAGAAAACAAAAAGAGTTAGTTAATTTGACAACCTAAGTAGGACCATGCAAGCACCTCCTTAAAATTGCCTATTGTTCTAAGTAGAAGCTAAATCAACTTATATGCTTATAGAAACTGGAGAAAGAAAATTACACTTGAGAAACAACGAAAACAAATTGAGTAGAAGGGCAATTCAACAATATTTGTTGTCGAAATAGATGAAATCAAAAGAAATTCTCTTATGATTTAAGCTTTTTATGACGAATATTATATGTCGAAGTTATTATAATCCCTTGTTAAACTATAAGGTGTTGTTGAACAAGGACACGAAAAAGACCCAATATGAAAAATAGGTCTTTTTTCTTTGGGTGAAAATTTCGCACAATATTTCTTTATATCCCCAAGGTTAGGTTAATGAAGGAAAAAAACATCCCCCGTCAACTTTTTAAACAAATAGGCTGAACTTTTATCGACTTTTCCGATTTTTTAAAAAAGCAATAACGAGAAGCAAAAGAGGGATCACCACTTGAAGCGGCAGATGCACAAAAAATGGGATAACTTGCAAACCCTCCTTGATATGCTCAGAGACATTGCTGGCAATTGTAATGGATAAAAATAAAATTACAATTCCAATTGGATAAACCAGTCGTGAAGATTCTTTGATGTTAAACAAGTCTGCTATGCCTATAACAGCTACATAACAATACACACTAATCTTAAAGAAACCGCAAATAATTGTAGTCAGCATAAAATACACATCCAGACGCTCCAAAAACTCTGCTACTCGAATAGTCTGGATGGTACTGAGAAGGGGAAATGGCGAGCGCGAGACGAGATCAACACCGAGAACACTAATGTTAAGCGCTGTGATAATCGCTATGTTGACGCCGCTTAAACCTATGGCGAACAAACCAGCTGCTTTTGCCTTTTTAGATTGATTCACATACGGCAGAATCATCGCAAATGCAACTACTTCTCCAAATGGGAAATACAGAGTTTGAGTAAAGGTAATTTTCATAATCGATAAAATTTCTTCTTCCAGTACTGGTTTTAAGTTAGTAAGACTGAGCAAACCAGAAGCAACAATCAGAATAAAGCCAGTAAGGGCAAATAAATACACAATTATAAAAAAAAATTCACCTGTTCTTGCTAGTACCTCAATCCCTTTACGAACTGTATAAACCATTACCAGCATCAATAATGCATTCAAAATGAACAGAGGGGTATCCGGATAAGCTACGGTTACTAGCATTTCTCCAAAGTCCCGCAGGTCTCTTGACGCAATATACATAAAATAAATTAGGAAAAAAAAAGCAAGCAGTCGTCCAAGCACTTTCCCTATAATTTTTTGTACATACTCTGTTGGCAAGTTATCAGGGTAATACTGATAAAGACCATAATAAATCCAAAATAGTATGAAGCCGCCAACCATCCCAAGCAGAACGGCCAGCCAGGCATCCTGTTTCGCCTCAACCGCAAGGGGGAGCAATAAGGTAGTACCGTGTTCAAATAATACCATGAGGACAAACAGCTGATATGCGCTGATTTTCGCTTTCTCCACTGATTTGTCACTTCCTTTTCATTAACAATTATTGATTACTCTCCATATTAGAAAAGTACGGTTTGTTTCTTAAGCCGGTGCGACGTATAAAAGCCTCGACCGTCACGTCCGCTTTTAATTTGGGAAAGTGAACATTGTTCCAATCTTGTTTCAGCTTCTTCCATGCTTTCGGATCGGAGCGATGTACCGCTTCACCGAACCCGAAAATATCCGATTGGTTTTTCTGGGCACGTTGGATGGCTTCGTTAATCTCTTTTTGAATCTCTTTTTCCAATGTCTTTTCTATGTTGAATAGTACACTTGGGGCAGTTAAATCAACAGGTACCATTACCTCGCCGATGTCTCCCTCTGCATGGACATGAATCGAAATTTTCGGTTGGCCGTTTTTCATGTTAGCAGAGACTTTTGTTTTTTGACGGATTACTTGATAAGCAATGGCCTCTTGTTCTCCTTCCCAACTAATATTTATATCTGTTCCTTTGATTTTATCTAATATCCATGTGACTCCTCTTGCCGTTTCCCCTTGAAACCAGTCGACCAGTTTCCCGTTTTTAAAAACAGCAAGACCGTCCGCTTGAATATTTTCCTCAACAGCGGATTGTTGAATATTTTCCAGCTTTTTTCCCTGTTCAGCATTTCCGGTCATACGAAATCCAGTAATTACTGGTTCTTTTCCGGGGGATACGAGGTCCTTGATCCCTTCTTGGATGCTGACCTCCATATGTTCTCCCCATCTTTGTTCCGTAAATTTTAATGTTTTAATCACTTTATTAGCCGGAATTTTATCGACCCCCGTTAACGTTTTCACAATATCTGCTGCTTTTGTATCATGGGCAATTACAATTGTTGCCGTGGTCCGGAATTCAGGGTCACGATCAAAGGCATCTAAAATCTTGATAATTCCTTCTTCTTTTGCCAGTTCTTCATTGATAACCACAAGGTTGGTATGAGAATAATACAGTTTTCGTGAGATTTTAGTTGATGCACGACGGCTCATTTCTACTATATTGTCTCCAGCAGAGGAATAGGTGGTAATAGCCGGAGCCTGCCCACCCCCGCCGCCCTGCAGGCCCCCAGCTACGTTTCCTGGATTGATAAGTTGAATGGTTCCGACATACCTTCCTTCTTCATTTTTATCAATACCAAGAGCTGAGACCAAGGCAATATCGGTTAATTCCTTTTTACTCCAGCAGCCTGAGGTCAAGGCTAGGCCTGTCAACATCAAGAATAGAAACATCCATTTACGATTCATTCCGATCACTCTTTCTGGTGTGACTATTTACCATTCCGCGATTGGCAGGAGGATGTGGTCGCTGGTCTTTTCCTTGACGAATGTTATTCTCATTGCTGGTAAATAGCGGTCTTTGCTTCAAAGCCCACCATGGCAGTCGGACGACTGTATCTCCTGTACTCTTCGGAATGAATGGTGCAAACGGTGACATGTATGGGACGCCGAACGAACGCAGGTCGCATAGATGAACGATCATCATGATGAACGCCAGAATAATTCCATAGAAACCGAATGTTGCAGCTATTACCATAAATAGGAAACGTATCAAACGGGCCGAAATCGCAATGGCAAAGGAAGGGGTTGCAAAACTGGCAATCGCTGTGATGGCGACAACAATCACCATGGCCGGTGAAACAATTCCAGCCTGTACGGCCGCTTGTCCAATCACCAGAGCTCCAACGATGGATATCGCCGAACCGATAGCCCTTGGCATTCGAACACCAGCTTCCCGTAAAATCTCAAACGTTACTTCCATTATCATGGCTTCTACAAAAGCCGGGAAAGGCACTGCTTCCCGTTGTGATGCAATCGCAATCAGCAGCTGTGTCGGAAGCATCTCCTGATGAAAGGTTGTAGCAGCAATATAAGCAGAAGGTCCTATAATAGAAATAAAGAAAATTATGACCCGTAAAAGACGTAGTGCTGTTGCGATATCGAAACGAGCATAATAATCTTCGGCGGCTTGAAAAAACTGAATAAATATAGTAGGGGCAATAAGGACAAACGGAGTTCCATCTACAAAAATTGCTATCCTTCCTTCAAGGAGATTCCCTGCGACTATATCCGGCCTTTCTGTATGGTAAAGCGTTGGAAAGGTTGTCATCGTCTGGTCTTCAATCAGTTGTTCAATATACCCCGATTCAAGAATGCCATCGATATCAATCCTTTTTAATCGTTGACGCACTTCTTCGACGATTTTCTTATTAACAATTCCGTTGATATACATTATCGCCACATCTGTTTGTGTAACCTCGCCGATTTTCATCGATTCCAGCCATAAGTCCGGGTTTTTAATGATTCGACGTACGAGGGCTGTATTCGTCTTAATTGATTCAGTAAAACCGGACTTTGAACCACGGACGGCCACCTGGGTATTCGGCTCCTCAACTGAACGTTTTTCTCCGCCTTGTGTACCGATACTCAGTGCTTCATTTGTTCCATCGACGAGAATAAGAGTTTCACCTGCCATCAAAGACAATAACAACTGCCCCCAGTCATTGACCAGTTTTATACTACCGAGAGCAACCATGTTATTGGAGATGACCTTCAAGGCATTTTCCCGAGTTAGCTTTTCTTGTAAAGCATGATTCTTCATCATCGATTCAATTAAAAAATCGTTGATGGATATAGTGTCAACAATACCTTCAACATAAACAACGGCTGTTTTAATCTCGGAATGAGGACTAATATTCAACGTCCGGATGACTACATCTGAACTATTTCCCGTTTTTTGTTTAATCATGTCAAGATTGATGGATATAGAATCATCGATGAACTCCAATAATCGATTGTTAGGCTGATCCTGGCTGCTCTCCTTATGATTCTCGCTATTTTTCTTTTTCTTTTGATGTTTAAAAAATGAAGGCATAGCAGAAGGCACCTTTCTTAACTTTTATTTCCTATTGTATTGTGTCCAGACGCTTATTTCGGTATACAACCTTTACTATTATTTTGCTTCCCGTATAACGTATACAGCGGTTTAAGATAGGAAAACATCTATTAAGGAGTGATAAAAAATGAAAATCCTTGGTATTTCTATTTTAACAATGGGAGTTTTAATGGGCTTTTCCCTGGGCATAGACCTTCTTCTAGGATTTGAGATACGTACTTCGTTGAAAAGTGCTTTTAATCCTTTTCGTGTGATGGAAGTTCCTGAATTTATTGTTATCTTTCTTCTTGTTTTCTCATTAGTGATTGAATCTGTGCGCTCTTTCTATCAAAAAAGAAACGTAAAAACGAATAATTCTGAAAAACAGCCCTAAACATAACAAACGGGAACAGGTTTGGCCTGTTCCCGTCTTATTTTATTTACTTAATTAACTATCCCCGCAAATAATATCCTCTCTTGCTTTATCATTTTTGGTTATTTGGTGTATAGTGCCGTTCGTAAAAGTACAACGCTTCGGTCCACTTTTAAATTATCTAGTCGTTTTCGTCTTTTGTGTTTAAAACATAGACGTACTATGCATTGGTTGAACTTTTGCGGTTGGGTCGATAAATTGTTTGGCGTGATTGACCGCGACTGGTGCTTCACCAAATCCGCTGGCGATTAATTTTACTTTGCCATCATAGGTGGCAATATCACCAGCTGCGTAAATTCCAGGGATATTTGTCTCCATTTTGGAATTTACGACAATATTGTTTTTTTGAATGGTAAGTCCCCATTCCTTAATAGGACCAAGTGAAGAGACAAAACCATAGTTCACAATGACTGCATCGACATCAAGAGTTTGCGTTTCTTCTCCGTTTGCATGTTTAAGAATGACGGTGTTAATTTGATTGTTTGTACCAATGAATTCAACGGGCACATAAGGAGTTTGAATGTGTACTTTTGATTTCTTTACATTTTCTACACTATGTTCATGAGCGCGGAATTTGTCCCGTCTATGGATAAGGGTAACTTGTTTAGCAATTGGTTCAAGCATAAGCGCCCAATCGACTGCCGAATCTCCACCTCCAAATACTGCTACTTTTTTATTAGCGAAATCATTTAAATTATCAATAAAGTAGTGAAGGCTCTTACCTTCATATTGCTCCGCGTGTTCTATCTCAATTCGACGAGGTTGAAAGGCGCCGTTGCCAGCTGTAATAATAATGGCTTTTGAGTAATGGACTTCTTGATCGGTCGTTAATTTAAAGTGTCCTTCTTCAAGCTTTTCAACTTTTTGGACCGATTGTTCTAAGACGATTGTTTGTTCGAACTTGGACATTTGTTCTTTTAAGTTGTTAATCAGTTCTTGTGCGCGAATTTTGGGAAAGCCTGCGATATCATAAATGTATTTTTCGGGGTAAAGCGCAGATAATTGACCGCCTAATTGAGGTAAACTTTCAATGATTTTTACAGATGCTTGTCTCATACCGCCGTAGAAAGCCGTAAACAGTCCTACTGGTCCGCCGCCAATAATTGTAATATCATATACTTTTTCGTTTACTTTCACGCGTATCCCTCCGTCTTAGCTATTTGTGTATTCCAGAAAATATATTACTTATTTTACCATATAATGTTTTGGATTATAGGATAAATTTGGTTATTTATAAAGATTGAAATTATATGGCATCAAGTAAAACTTTTATCAGTATGGTTTTCCTTCATCCCTTACTTATCTTATTATTTCCTTAGAATGTTAAGATAGAGGTCTTATTGTCCGTTAAGTAAGGGATAAAATGGTTGATTTAAAGATGTTCAGCTAAAATAAATTAACAGAGTCTATAACAGGACTAAGTATTTAATTTGTGACAGGAAGAGGAAAAATATACATTAAAGTGACACTTCATCATTGCAGAGTCATTTTCTTTTTGAAGTTGCAACTTGAATATTTCCCATTTCTGTTTAAAATATACATAAAGGCAGGGGTTGTACAATGCAGGAGAGATGTCGAAATGTATGGTTGGCTGTATCGGGAATTGTCATATCAGATCAGGGAGAATGGTTGGTTGTAAAGAAACGATATGGTGGGTTAAAAGGTGTCTGGTCGCTTCCGGCAGGTTTTGTAAAGGAAAATGAGACAGTAGATGAAGCAGTCATTCGAGAGGTATTAGAGGAAACAGGTATTGCTACTGAGATTGAAGGCATCGTTGGCCTGAGAAGCGGTGTGCTTAAAGGAGAAATTAGTGACAATATGCTGCTGTTTCGCTTAAAGCCATTAAATATGGATGTACAGGCTCAGCTTGAGGAATTATATGAAGCAAAATTTGTTCAGCCACAAGAATTACTCAAAGAAGGAAAACAATCGATTTTATTGGAGGAGCTATTTTCGTATAATCTAGAAGCCCTGCAACAAGTACGTACAGGATTGAACCCTGGCGATCATTTTGGTTATACGTCATATAAATTATTTGTTTAACGATATTTAGAGGCTTCATAAAGGAGGGCAAGTATGCCATTACCTGTGTTATTAATTTCGATTGTCTTATTTTTTGTTCTGTTCTTTGGCATTGGCTTTTTACTGAATATGTTGTTCCGCTCTTCGTGGGTTATGGTCATTTTATTTCCAATCGTTGCGATTCTTATCGTGAATCAGTCTAAGATGATTGAATATGTGAGACAGCCTATTGAATCCTTGAAGCAACTAGGGTTGAATTTTGCTGCGTTACATATGGCAGATATTATTATTTTATCAAGCGGGCTATTAGGCGGGGTATGTGCAGGTATTACAATTAAGCTATTAAGAAAAAAAGGGTATCAAATGTTTTAATAGACGAGGCTGTCAATCACTGACGGTCTTTTTTTATTGGTTGTAATTTATCCCACACTTAACGGGCAGTAAGACCCCCACCTCAAGCTTATGAGGAGTCAAAGAAGATAGGTGGGGGAAACTGCCCTTATTTAGTTGCGGCTCCTAGCCCCTCGAGGTCATAAGATGTAATGCTTGTCGGGGCTGAACAGTCGCCTCACTTTTGTAGTAAAGGTCCGATTGGTGAGATATAGTGAAACTTACCTTTGCGGTTTTCAAAGGTAAGCTTTCACCAATCAGGTTCGTACGGTCACTTGATTGAAGCGAAGCGGAGATCTTAGTGACCGTAGAACGTGACTAACCATCAGTGGGGGATGAAGGAAAACCCCCACTGATGGAAGTTTCACTTTATGGCATATAATACAGAGTCCTATCATTAGCCACTCTTAAAAAGATAAGATAAATCCTTCACTTTTATGAATATTTCCATCTATTCAAGGAAAGGAATAATGGAAGTGAGAGGAGAGGAATGGTAGTGAGAAAGCTGATGTATGTCGGGAAGAGAATGGCTATTATGGTTGTCTTTCTGTTAGCTATTCAAACGACAATTGAGCATGTGACAGGGGGAACGCCCCCAATACTTAAGCAAGTATTAGCTAGTGAAAATCGAAATGAAACGACAACTTCTAAACCGAAATCGATAAAGGCTGTTCAAACATTGGAGAATGAACTTGATTTTTCTCAGTATCCAAAACATCAAGTAGTTGCAACTGGTTATACAGCAGGATATGAATCAACAGGAAAAAATCCTGATAGTCCTGCTTACGGAATTACATATTCAGGTGTGAAAGTAAAGCGTGATTTATATTCAACAATCGCTGCAGATTTAACGGTTTTCCCAGTAGGAACGATTTTATTTATTCCTGAATATGGTTATGGAGTGGTCGCCGATACAGGCAGTGCTATTAAAGGGAATCGGCTCGATTTATATTATGAAACCGTTCAGGATGTATATAATGAATGGGGCAAAAAAACTGTAGAGGTTTATGTGGTTGAAGTAGGTAAAGGAACGTTGTCGGAAGCTCGATTAAATCAATTAAATGAGGCAGAGAATATGCAAGTATTTCGTGAGCAAATCCTGGGTAAAAAGCCCGAGTAAGGTATAGGCAGGGGGCTCTCCTATAGTTAATCTCCACTTATTTTCTTTGTTCTTCATCGTTTGGAGAGGGAGCTTATGTTCATGTAAGTGTGGTTAAGGTTATAAGCATTAGAAAGACCTGTGATGTTACGTCACAGGTCTTTCTTTACAGAACTTTTCAGGATGCAAAATAGCGGCAAGTTTTTCGAGTCCGTCTAACAATCGAGGAGAAGGTCGGCAGTAGAGCGGCTCTTCCATAATGAAAATACGGTCATTTTGTAGAGCGGCAAGGTCTGCCCAATTTTCTCGTTTTCGAACGATTTTTGGATTAATTCTTTTTAAAGGAACACCGACCCAAGCTAGACAAATATAATCGGGATCGCGGGATAAAACATCTTCTGAAGATACAGTAACACTTGCTAAATCGACGTCTTCAAATAGATTATAGCCTCCAGCGAGTCGACTGATTTCCGTGAGCCAGTTGATACGACCGGGAGTGAAGAGGGGATTTGGCCACCATTCCCAATAGAGCGATGGTCTTTGTTCAATTGTATCGGAAATCTCTTTATAACGTTGAATAGTAGCTCTAAATTGAGTTGCTTGTTCAGCTGCTTTTTTGGATAATCCAACAGCTTCTCCTAATGTAAGCAGGTCTTGAGCGATATCTTCAAGAGACTGCGGGTTAAAAGTCAGGTGAGGAATTCCACGTTCCTGCAAGCCTTCAATGTTCTTTTCCATTCCTGGAACACTTAGCGAAGCGAGCACTAAATCTGGTTTCAACGATTGGACAAGGTCCAGGTTAATCGATAAATCCGGGCCAACCTTTGGAAGATGTTGAATAGAATTGGGCCAATCTGAATAATCATCAATAGCAATAAGCTGATCTTCAATGCCAAGATATACACAAAGTTCTGTATTACTCGGACAAATCGAAATAATTTTCATAGAAATGCACCTACCCTTTAAATACAAAATAATAGAGAATGAAGGCAATGAACGCTCCTGTTAATGCGCCGAAAAAAACTTCAATCGGCTTGTGACCAAGCAATTCTTTTAATTGATGTTGTTTTTGCTGCTCTTCTTTTTTTTGCCAATTCTTTACTTGATCAACTAATATGTTAAAATCTGTAACAAGTTGATTGAGAACAACAGCCTGCTCTCCGGCTTGGCGCCTTACTCCTGTCGCGTCAAACATCGTAATAATCGCGAAAATGGTAGCAACAGCAAAAATGGGTGAATCCAGCCCGTTTTCAATCGCTATGGCAATTGCAAGAGCCGTTACCGCAGCAGAGTGAGAACTAGGCATGCCTCCGGTCGAAGTGAGCAAGGACCAATCCATTTTGCGGTCCGCTATGTAATGAATTGGGACTTTAATAAATTGAGCAAAGAAGATGGCCACTAAAGAAGCTATAATGGGAAAGTTCAAAAATATGTCCATCGAGATTAACCCCTTTCTCTCACACTGACTGATGTATATTACTTACTTCCATGAAAATATGTCGATTCCTGCTTAATATTTCGCTTACAGTCATTCTTTATATGAAATTTGAATAAATTTTTTTAATCACTTTGTTTTTCGTTTATACAGCTACTGGCTTAAAGTAAGCTATGTAGTATTTGGAAAATAGAAAATTCGTTATACTAATAGAAAAAGCTAGAGGAGGAACTAGTATGTTCACAGTTCATGGGACGCTTGATTTAACGAAACATGAGGAGTGCTTGTTAATTGGAATATTTGATCAACCAAATAAGTTCACTGAAGTTGGTCAGGCAGCGGACAAGAAAATGAATGGGCAGTTAACCGAGTTAGTAAAGGAAGGTGAGATTTCAGCAAAGAAAAAGTCGATTACGACGATACATACGTTAGGCATGATTGCTGCCAAGAAGCTAATCTTTGTTGGTCTTGGAAAGAAAAAAGACTTAACATTTGAAGAGCTTCGCGAAGCGTTTGGAAAAGTAAGTAAAGCTATTCAAGCTTCTCGGGCGACCTCACTTTCTGTTGCTTTAGATACGTTTACGACAGAGAAAGTGGATGAGTTAGATGCAGCGCACGCTTTTGCAGAAGCTTTTATGCTTGCGACCTATAAATTCAATGGTTATAAGCAAAAGTCGAATCAAGTAGAGAAGTCTGTCAAATCGTTTACTATATACAGTGAAGGGGATAAGGAGGAAATTGGTGCCTCTTTACATGTTGGACGAGTGTTTGGGAAAGCGACGAATTCGGCACGTACGCTTGTGAATACACCAGGAAATTTGCTAACATCAACAGACTTGGCTGATTATGCTAGACAGTTAGCTGATCGTTATAATTTTGAAGTGGAAATTCTTGAGAAGGAAGATATGCTTAAATTAGGTATGGGGGCGCTTTTAGCTGTGAATCAAGGGTCGAATGAGCCGCCAAAGATGATTGTGTTAAAGTATCAAGGAAGAGAAGATTGGAAAGATGTAATTGGGTTAGTTGGAAAGGGCATTACGTTTGATACGGGCGGTTATTCGTTAAAAACAAAAACAGGTATTGTTGGAATGAAAACAGATATGGGCGGTGCAGCAGCTGTACTAGGTGCAATGGAGATTATCGGTGAACTAGGACCTGAACAAAATGTTGTGGCTGTTATTCCATCAACAGATAATATGATTAGCGGGGAAGCGTTTAAACCGGATGATGTGATTACTTCAATGAACGGAAAAACGATTGAAGTGTTAAATACGGATGCAGAAGGACGGCTTGTGCTAGCGGATGCTGTTACGTATGCGAAGCATCATGGAGCTGAGTATTTAGTCGATGTAGCGACATTGACAGGTGGCGTGATTACGGCATTGGGGAATGATATGACAGGTGCAATGACGAATCATGAGGCGTTTTTTGAACAAGTGCTGCAAGCATCTTATGAAGCTGGAGAACCAATGTGGCGGCTGCCTATTACAGAAAAAGATAAAGAGCGCGTGCGCAATAGTAAAATTGCTGACTTGAATAATTCTCCGGGTGGAGCAGGTCACGCTATTATGGGCGGTGCATTCATTGGTGAATTTGCTGAAGAAACACCATGGGTTCATCTGGATATCGCCGGGACATCTACAACAATCAGTGTGAACGACTTAGGAACAGCAGGAGCAACAGGAGTAATGACACGTACATTGGCATTACTCGTTGAGCGATTTGAGGCAGAGAATAACTGATTGAAACCGAAGTTCTAGTCGAGCTTCGGTTTCTTTTTTGAGTGTAGAGATTCGATTTATACTTCGTTTCCATATACAATGAGAAATAAATGTTTCGGTTAATATCAACTTAAACATGCATCCATTTTAGGTTTATAATAATATGGCAGTAATCTTCACCTGTTTTGGGATAAAAATCTAAGCGGATGCCTTCTGGATTATAATTAATGTCAGGGACGGTATGAACACCTGTTTTTTGAATCATACCGGTGACGACTGATTTTTGGGATTGCTGAGCGGCATTCATAAGTCCCTCGGCAAATGGTTTAGAGCTGGCGAGCATATCAATGACTTTCTTGGCATCTTGTAGTAAAATTTGGGATAATTTAGCTGATTGTATTAATAAATCGGGATTTGCAGTCGATGAGGGGCGTAGCTGAGCGGGAGTTGTTGTTCGATATAGATGGTCATAAGTCACCGGAATTAAAGGAGCATGATGAAAACGTGGAAGTTCTTCCAATAAGTTGTTCTCCTTTCGTACCGATTTTTATTTACAATATGTATAGAAGTAAGCGATTATGCTTGTAAGGTGCTTGGATTATATCCATTTATCAGGATATATAAAGTGTTCATATAGCACATATTGCATTTGACGTGTATATTTTATAGTTATATACTTACTTACATAAAGTAAGTGAGTGAATGAATGAATTCCAAAATATAAAATAGGTGATTATACTATGAAAATAACAAAAGAAACGAAAGAACTTTTAATAGATAAGATGCAAATGATTCAAACACCTGGAAAAGCAGACTTGTGTCTAGTTGGTCCAGTTCGATTGCCGGTTCAACAGCAAGATTTAGAAGTTACTTTTCAGTGGTATACATGGCATTCATTAGAGGGCGGTGTTAACACAAAAGAAGCTGTTCTTGATTCGCTTGCAACTGCGAACTTAGCCTTTGGCCAGCAGTCATCAGTTCTTGTATATGGTGACTTTGCCAATTCGGATGATGCTTTGATTCGAATGCACAGCATTTGTCATACAGGTGATATTTTTGGCAGTCAGCGTTGTGATTGTGGCTATCAGCTTCATCAATCGATGAAAATGATTGCAGAGCATGGCTGTGGAGCTATTTTTTACTTAGCCGACCATGAAGGACGAGGAATTGGTTTGTTTTCTAAATCATTTGCTTACCTTTTACAACAAGAAGGATACGATACGGTTGAAGCGAATCATGCACTTGGATTTGAAGATGATACGCGCTCGTATGAAGATGCAATTCGCGTGTTAGAGACGTTAAGAGAAAAGCCTGTTACACTTATTACAAATAATCCGAAAAAGCTTGCTGCTTTGCAAGAGCACGGATTAACCGCTAATCATCATATCCCACTATGGGGCGGATTAACAGAATACAATCGTTTCTATTTAGATACGAAGGTTCAGAAATCAGGGCATATGCGTCAGGAGAACTCTACTTTGATAGGATAAGGAGTGCGGAATTAGATGAATACAGATCAGTATTATATGCAGCTGGCACTAGATTTAGCCAAAAGTGCGAGAGGGAAAACCCATCCAAATCCGCTTGTTGGAGCGATTATTGTGAAAGATGGTGTTATTGCCGGGACAGGTATCCATCGAAAAGCAGGTGAGCCGCATGCGGAGGTTCATGCGTTTCGAATGGCAGGGGATTATGCGAAAGGTGCAACTTTGTATGTCACATTAGAGCCTTGCTCACATTATGGTAAAACACCTCCTTGTGCGAATCTTGTAAAAGAATCGGGTGTGAGCCGTGTTGTAGTCGCTATGCAAGATCCGAATCCAGAAGTGGCTGGACGAGGGATTGAATTGTTACGAAATGCCGGAATTGAAGTCGAAGTCGGTGTGTTAGAGCAAGAAGCAAAACGTTTGAATGAAGTGTTTATCCACAATATGCTTAAAAACCGTCCATTTGTTATTTCTAAATTTGCAATGACATTAGATGGGAAGTTAGCGACACATACGGGGCATTCTAAATGGATTACAGGTGAACAATCCCGCTATGCCGTTCATCAGCTTCGTAATGAAGTAGACGGCATCTTAGTTGGAGTGGGTACGGTGTTAGCTGATAATCCATCTTTGACGACTCGTCTTCCTGAAGGCGGTAGCAAGAATCCGGTGCGTGTTATTTTAGACAGTGAATTGCGTACACCGCTTGATGCTGTTGTAGTTCATACACATGAAGCGAAGACTATCATTGTAACAACGGACAAAGCTGATCGAACAAAGCTTGAGGCACTGCAGGCAAAAGGTGTGGAGTTTATTTTCGTTGCTAAAACAGAATCGGGACTGGATTTAGAAGCTATGCTTGCTGAGCTCTATAAAAAAGGCATTACGGAACTTTTAGTCGAAGGTGGCGGAGAAGTGAATGCTTCATTTTTAAGAGCTGGTTTGATTGATAAATATTTTATTTATATTGCTCCCAAGTTACTTGGAGGTCGAAATTCGTTAACGCCATTTACCGGACTTGATGTAGATAGTATGGATGAGGCATGGAATGTAACTTTTGATAAAGTTGATACATTCGGTGAGGACCTGCGTATTACCGCTTATCCGAATCAAGGTGAGGATAGATGATGTATCACAGTGATGTATGTATTGTCGGTGCTGGTCCAGGTGGCGCTTTACTTGCATATTTATTAGCGAAGAAAAATGTTTCTGTTATTTTGATTGAACGTTATGCAGGGATGGGGAAGGCGTTTCGTGGCGAGCATTTAAATGAAGAGGGCGAAGCGATTTTAAAGAAACATGGTTTATTCTCGGCCGTTGAGGAATTAGGATTATTACGCATGAAGCAATTGGAATATTGGCAGGCTGGTCAATTGGTGAAAAAAATCCTTCCAGACTCAAAAGTTGGCCATTTAGGTATTCATGTGCCTCAAGCTCATTTATTAAAAGTATTAGTAAAAGAATCACAGAAATATGATTCCTTCACTTTATTGATGAATACAAAGGTAACTGAGTTATTAGAAGATGAAACAGGACGTTATAATGGCGTTAAAGCGATAAAAGACGGCAAAGAGATTGTTGTAAGAAGTAAACTTGTTATTGGAGCGGATGGACGATATTCAACAGTACGGAAAAAAGCCGATATTGATGTAACGGTTCGAAAGCATGGCTATGATTTGCTTTGGGCGAGAATCCCAGCACCAATCGGTTGGGAGCCTGCTATTAAAATGGCGCTTATTAACGGAAAGCAGCTATCTTTATTTACACAAGCTTTAGGATTTATCCAAATTGGCTGGAATATTGAACAAGGCTCTTATCCACAGTTGCGGAAGCAGCCGTTTCAACCATTCATTGACCAACTTGTGCAAGCCTTCCCGGTGCTAAAAGATTCTGTTTTGCAGAATATTCGCTCATGGGAAGACTTTGTTTTATTAGATGTATATAGCAGTTCCTCTGAAATGTGGGGGAAACATGGTGTTGCTTTGATTGGGGATGCTGCACATACGATGACTCCGACTGGTGCTTTTGGTTTAAATAGTGCTATGAAGGATGCAGATGTATTAGCAGAATTAATCAATAAAGACTATATTGCGGAGCTGGATTTACTTAATTGTGCTACAATCCGGAAAGAAGAAGTAGCAAAATTACAAGCGATACAAATTGAGAAGGAAGAGTCTTTTGCTTCGCAATTTGTGGTGTTAGCTTAGGGGGATTAGTGTGAAATTTGGCTTTGATATTGATGATACGCTTATTGATTTACGAGGATATGCGTTTCAATTATATAATCAGAAATTGAATCAAAATGTAAGTTTAGATGTGTTACAAACAATTAACACATTGGAGATTCACAAAGCGTTTGGTTTGACTGGAGAAGAGGGCGGCAAGCTGTGGAATAGTCTAGCGGATGAAATTTATTATTCAGGGTGTCCAATTTTTGAAGGGGCACTAGATATGTTACAAGAGCTCGACCGTGAGGGGCATGAGATTTTTTATATTACAGCAAGAAAGAAAGAACATAGTGAACGCACGAAACAGTGGTTAATTAAACATGGCTTTCCTTTTCGAGAGGACCATTTTTATTGTGGAATGAAGGATCAGGAAAAGATAGAAATCATTCTGGACTTACAATTAGATTACTATTTTGATGATAAGCCAGCAGTGCTAGAAACATTATTAGAGATTCCAACAAAGGTTTATGCAAAAGACAATCCATACAATCAAAAGGTAAAAGTTCCGAGATTGAAAGATTGGTCGGAATTAAAGGCTATTTTAGCGCAATAAGAAAACTGATGCTGATGTTTGTGAACTGCAGCATCAGTTTTTTTGTATTTTCTTTTTTAATATTTTGTAAGTTTATGGGATTATATGTACAATTAAGAAATAAAAAGAAAATGAGGTGTAGAAAATGGAAAGAAATGTAGAAGGAACTTTAATGAATTCATTAGGGATTGAAATTAAAGAGTTAAGTGAGGGGAAAGTAATTGCGACAATGCCAGTGGATGAAAGAACAAGGCAGCCGTTTGGATTATTGCACGGAGGTGCATCTGTCGCCCTTGCAGAAACGGTAGCGAGCGTTGGGGGTTTTTATCTGGTGGATCAAACAAAGGAAGCAGTAGTCGGTCTAGAAATCAATGCTAATCATATAAGAGGAAAACGTTCAGGGCAGGTCATTGCGGAAGGAACCATTCTTCACCGCGGCCGCAAAACAATGGTTTGGGACGTAAAGATTCGCGATGAACAAGACAAACTCATTTGTGTTTCTCGATGTACATTGGCAGTTGTGTCACAGTGACTTTTTAAATTGTGGATTAATCGTGGATAAAAATGTGGATAAATGAAAATCAGTGTGTTTGGTGAAGGGAGGCACACTGTTTTTTTGGAGGATTGGGCATGAAGAATACATATTTTTTCGGTTATTTTCCGTTTATTACGGTTGTATTATTTAGTTTATCGTTTGGGCTTTATTGTGAAATAAAGTTGTTAGATTTATTTGATAGTTTAGGGCTTTATCAAGGAATGTTGGAATTTTTTTCGGAAACAGGTATTAAAATAGCTTTATTAGTTGTAATGTTTCTTGTTTTCTTCATGCTGTTTTCGGCATTAAAGCTACTTTTGGATACGATGGTTGAAATGTCTTTGCTGCTTTTTTCGAAGGATTCGGATGGAACGGGCTTAAAGAGTATTCGAATGGGGACGATTATTTATGTAGTTGGTGCTACAGTGTCTTTAGTAAGTACTCAGTCAATTATGGGGCTGCTCGTCATTTTTCTCTTAACAAATGTCGCCGCTTTCATTTATTTTGTGTATAAAATTTCAACAAACTTAAGTTTGTTAGGATTAATTGGTTTAATCTTCTTTCATATTTTCATATGGTCAATCTTTTTATTGGTTGTCGCATACTCTGTATTAAAACTTTATAACAGCATAATTAATAGTTTACCTATTTAAAAAAATCCAAATAAAGATAGCCTGTCCGAAATCGGACAGGCTATCTTGCTTCTGCTTGTTGGCTAATATTACGCCAAATACGAACATGTGGTGAGGAGTAGTAAATCGATTCAATACTAGAAGGTTTATCTCGACCAACCCAAACACCTGTCGTATAGCTGTCTGTTAAACCAACAAACCATATATCTTTTACACCGTTTGTTGTTCCTGTTTTGCCGCCGATATAACCGGTTGGAAAATAAGCTGCTTTTGCCGTACCTCTAACGGTTACTTCATGTAATAGTTCACGCATTTTTGCGACGGTTGATGGGCTCCAGACTTGCTTTTGTTTGTCTTTCCATTTATAAAGAGTTTTACCTTCGCGGTCTGTTACTTTAACAATAGCCCGAGCAGGCTGATAGCTGCCGTCATAAAAGGATGTAAAGGCGCGAGTTAGTTCGAGTGGGCTCATTCCATAGGTGAAGCCACCAACAGCAGCTGTTAAGAGATGATCTCGTTCGCTCACTTGTTCAAATTGAAATGCATCTAGATATTCGAAACTTGTCTCAATGCCTGTTGCATCAAGGAGACGAACAGCTGGTGTATTATAAGAACGAGCAAATGCTGTTTTTAAAGGAACCATGCCATAGGTTGCTCCTCCATAGTTTTGTGGACAATAGCCGTTTTTACAATAATTAGCCCCGCTTACTTGGGAGTATACAGAGGCCCCCGTTTTTTCGATATACGGTGCATAAACGAGCAATGGTTTAATAGCAGAGCCTGGTTGACGGTAGCTTTGATAAGCGCGATTGAAAGAATTTTTTTTATAATTCTTTCCCCCAATCAAAGAGACAAGCTCCTGCGTATTATGTTGTATAACGACGGCAGCTCCTTCAATATCACCGTAAGCGATTCCGTTATTTAGCGCTTGCTTGGCAGTTGTTTGCAAGTGTGGATCAAGAGCTGTATGGATAGTTACTCCAGAGTTTAATAGTTTTGTAACTTTAGTTTGTAGTTGTTTTTCTGCTTGTTTACGTACAGTTTGGTCCTTGCTCGCAAGCCTTGCTGTCAATCCTTCTCTAGCAGCTACTAATTGCTTTAGTTCATGGTGCACATACGTCACATAGTCTGGATAGTTATCCACTTTTGTACGAACGTTTAAGGTGATTTTTTCTTGAACAAGCTTTTTGTACTGTTTCTCAGATAAAAACTCTGCTTCAACCATTTGTCGTAAAATGCGCTCTTGTCGATTTTTCGTCGCTTTAAAATGCTTGAGCGGATTATAGCGCTCGGGGTTATTCGGGATCGCTGCTAAAAAGGCTAATTGGGCCTTTGATAGCTTCTTAGCAGATGTATTGAAATAAAATTGAGAAGCGGCTTCAATGCCATATGTGCCGTTGTTAAAGTAAATTGCATTGATGTACAAGTCTAGAATCTCTTCTTTCGAAAACAATCGTTCCATTTGATAGGCGTAGAGCAGCTCAGTGATTTTTCGGTCGTATGTTCTTTCATGTGTCAAATACACATTTCGAGCGAGCTGCTGGGTAATTGTACTTGCGCCTTGTTCGATGGAGGTGCTCTGACTATTTACAAGAACTGCACGGCTAATCGCTACAGCATCAATGCCTTCATGATGATAAAATTGTCGATCTTCTATAGTGACAAATAAATCCTTTAAAAACGTTGGAATTTCTTCGTCACTTAGATTTACCCGATTTTTCGCTAACGATATTTCACTAATAATCTTGCCTTGGTTGTCTGTCATATAACTTGTTTCTTCTAACTGAATCGTATCGATAGAAATATTGTCATCGAGTACTTTTTGAACGCTTTCAGCCTTGTTCCACTCTTGAGAGGCTAAAAAGATTAATCCTGTTACAAGAGGGATAAGGGAAAAGATAAAGAGAGAGCCAAGAAACTTGCGCATAGTCCAACTTCCTAACTAATATAGTTTTAATATGGTATTTTGGTGGAAATTACCGTGTATAGCTAAAGTATACATGAAAAATGGGAAAAAATGTTGAAAAATTTTACAGGAAATTATTCGCGAATTGTAGGAATTAACTGAAAAGTTTTAAATTGTTCTGCTATAATATTTGGTAAAATCATGATAAAGGGGGGAGAAGTATGGAGAAACAGCACTATGTCTTTATTGACTTTGAATTTACGATGCCAGAAGGGAGAGGGAATCCGGTTGGATTTTATCCGGAAATCATTGAAGTTGGTTTTGTATCCGTTGTAAATGATTCCGTCAAAGAGCAGTTTTCTTCATTTGTTGCTCCAAGTAAGTTTAAAACATTAACGAATCGGTGCAAGAAATTTTTGAGTGTTCATCAAAGTCAAGTTGAAAGCGGCATGCCTTTTACGGAGCTAGTCGATTTGTTCAAGAAAATGGAAGCGGATTATCCAATGACGACAGTCGTTACGTGGGGAAATATGGATATGAAAGTGTTGAAACAAAATTGCCAAAAGGCAGGAGTAGAGTTTCCATTTAAGGGAAAACAAGTTGACTTATGTATGGATTACAAACGGTTCTTCGGTGATCAAAACCAAACTGGTTTGTGGAAAGCTGTACAGGCTTACGGAAAAGAAGGGACAGGCAAACATCATCGTGCGCTTGATGATGCTTTAACGACGTATAATATTTTTAAATTGATTGAAAAGGATAAAAGTTATATGAAGAAACATGAGCCAACAACGATTGGTGACCGTATTGATCTATCTAAAGTATTAAATCATTTAGCGTTATAAAAAGCCAAATCAACGATTATTGATTTGGCTTTTTATCACGTTATTTAAAATAATCTGCTTCTAACTCTTCAAGTTGCCGTAGGCTAAGTTTGTTAAAGTCTGTCTCCTCTTTAGTGAGAGCTTCCTTCATCGTTGTTACAGCTTCTCGTAATGAGGCTTGGTAATCTGGAATTTCCCCTTCATATGGCTTGACCATGTTTTTAGGGACATTCGTTTGTTCTCGATAAGCAAGAGCACGACGTTGATGGAACATGGTCACTTCTGTTTGTCTTGGATTGTGCAGATCCCCTTGCATCGGATGTTTTAAAACAGCTAAAATGCGGACTAGATAGGCACTTTCGCGATCTTCAGTGACCTCTCCGATATATTTTCCTGTTTTATTAATGGCTGTTACAATTTCTCCAATTTTTACTTCAACTACTGGCATACGCTTTCCACCTTTCTGTTTCTACTCCTTTTATCATACTTGAATTAGAGCATTTTTAACATCAGATTGAATGGGACGTTTCGCACTTCTTTTCAGATGCTTTTTTTAGAAAAATCGTGTAAAGTGTACAAATGAAGGTTAAAATGGATAATATTTTTTAATACTATTATTGAAAGTAGGGAATAAGGGATGACGAATTTTCCACAATTAACAACAGAAGTGCAAGCAAATGAAAAAGCAGTGTTGATGCAAACAACACTTGGGGATATCAAAATTAAATTGTTCCCGGAAGTAGCTCCAAAAGCAGTTGAAAACTTCTTAACGCATGCTGAGAACGGCTACTATGAAGGGATTATTTTCCACCGTGTTATTAAAGATTTTATGATTCAAGGTGGGGATCCAACTGGTACTGGTATGGGTGGAGAAAGTATTTGGGGTGCTCCTTTTGAAGATGAATTCGCTATGAATGCATTCAATATTCGCGGTGCGCTTTCTATGGCAAATGCAGGCCCTGGTACAAACGGAAGCCAATTCTTTATTGTACAAGCTCCGCATGTAGATGTACGTATGGGAGAGCAAATGAAGCAAGCTGGGTACCCAGAAGAAATGATTAAAGCATACATGGAACAAGGCGGTACACCATGGTTAGACCACAAACATACTGTTTTTGGACAAGTTATTGAAGGCATGGATGTCGTAGATGCTATCACAAATGTGGAAACAACATATGGTGACAAACCGGCAGAAGATGTTGTGATTAAAAAAATTACAATTTTATAAGTTGAAAAAAGGGCTGCGTCAAAGCTTATGCTTTGGCGCAGCCCTTTTTGGTGGAAATTAAAAATCTCGCCAATTCATCATTCGTGCAAAATGGTGGAATTTTATGGGTGTTGTTATAATGAATATATCTCGGGACGTAGAAAGGATGAACAAGATGAAGCACGTAGTAATTGGTTTGTTTCTTTACTTTCCAGATGATAAATCAGAGTATATCCCAGCCGCGATTTCTTGTGCGATCTTTTTGTTAGCTGCAATTTTTACAATGCGATTCATTATTCGTTATTCCAAAAAAGAAGAGCTGAAAACAAAGCAACTTGAAGAGCGTATTGCACAGCAACAAAACAAAGCAAAGAACGATACTTTTTCATAGGCTATGTTCATGAATGTTGGTGATAATATGATTTTTAGCTCATTCATGTGAAACCGCGGTTTCACACGCCTTTCTCCTAAACAGCGGAAGAAACTACCTTAGTTGAAAAAAGTATGGTTACAAATACTAAAAGGAAACTGACTCAGAAAGGGTGTTTTTTTAGTATGCAACCGAATCAACTCAACGAGTTCAAACACCAATTGGAGCAAATGAAGCAAGAAGTAGAACCGTCATTGCGTCAAGAATTTGATTTATTAAGAAGTCATGGTCATGATGCGGTAGGAGAGCTATCAAGTTATGATAATCATCCAGCAGATGATGCGACAGAGCTTTATGAGCGAGAGAAGGATATGGCGTTATATGAGCATGCAAGGCAGGAATTAGATGAAATTAATCATGCTTTAAAGGCGATAGACAGTGGGAGTTATGGGACATGTGAGGTTTGTGGAAAAGCCATTCCGACAGAGCGTTTACAAGCCATTCCGACTACGACGTTTTGCGTGGAACATAGTCCTTCACAGCAGACATCGCATAATCGGCCGATTGAGGAAGAGGTGTTAATGCCGCCTTTTGGGCAGTTTGATTTTGATAATCGTAAAGAATCTGTCGCCTACGATGCAGAGGATACATGGCAGGAAGTAGCTAGCTACGGAACATCAGAGAGCCCATCAGATTTTATTCGTCCACCAGCCGATTATGAAGATACGTATGTGGAATCAGACGAAAATATTGGCTATGTGGAAGACTATGAGAACTTCGCTGCGGTTGATATAACAGGGAAAAATATTATGATTTATCCGAATACGCAGCATGAGCAATTAGAGGAAGAGTTGGACGAGGCTGGAATGATGACACCATTTGGAGATTTGCCGCGATATGAGAAAGATCCATATGTAGAGTAATAGGAAGTAATTCACAAAAAGGACTCCTTATGTTGATAGGAGTCCTTTTTGTGGTTTTGTAAAGGTTGATGAACAATTATATGACCAATTATTAGATGAGTTTCCGAATTGGCTGAAAGAAGCAAAAGAGAAACATATTTTACGTTAAAAAAGCCTAAACAATCTGCCTTCTTCTAAAAATAGAGAAACAGGTTGTTTAGGTTTTTAGGTTGTCTTTAGTTAGTAAAGGCCAGCTTTAACCGATTTAATCCGTCTAATAAAATGGAGCGCGGGCATCCGACATTCATACGTACGAATTCTTCGCCGCCAGGTCCATATTTCTTTCCTGGTTCGAGGGCAAGTTTTCCTTTTTGGAGAAGAGCATCTTGAATTTGTTGATCAGGTAATCCTAAACCTCGACAATCAATCCAAAGTAGATAAGAGGCTTCAGGATGCATACAAGAAAGCGTTGGAATTTCATTTGCGATGAATGATTCGGCTATTTGTATATTCGCTTCTATGTAGGCTAGCAGCTCATCTAACCATTGTCCACCTTTGTGGTAAGCGGCATCCATTGCTGTTAAGGCGAAGGTGTTCAAACCATGAAATCCTTGCGCTTCCTGTACACGCTTAAATGCTAGCTGTAACTTTTTATTGTTTGTAATCATGTAGGAAGCTTGCAGACCAGCTAAATTAAACGTTTTGCTTGGCGCCATAAATGTAATGGTGTTGTCTGCAACGGTTGGATTTAGTGAAGCGGTAGGCACATGCTGGTAGGATGAATGAGTCAGATCAGCATGAATTTCGTCGCTCACAATGGTCACATTATATTGAAGACAAAGTTCACTCATTTTTTGTAGTTCAGCTTTTGTCCAAACGCGGCCTCCTGGATTATGTGGACTACATAATAGAAAAAGCTTTACACCGTTTTTTATTTTTTCTTCGAAGTCTGTAAAATCAATCATATAGCGGTTATCTACTAGCTGTAGTTCATTTAGGACAACTTCTCGTCCATTTCGTTTAACCATATCAAAAAAAGGCATGTAAACCGGTGATTGAATGAGAATGCGCTCGTTCGGTTTAGTTAATGCTTGAATCGCTGTACCAATGGAGCTTACGACACCTGGACTGAACGTGATTTGATCTTTGGTAATCCCCCAGCTATGTCTTGTTTGCAGCCAATCAGTAATATGGCCGTATACGGAGGGAGGAGCAATCGTATAGCCAAACACAGGGTGCTTGATTCTCTCGATTAATGCTTCTTGAACGAATGGAGGTGCAGGAAAATCCATGTCCGCTACCCACATTGGGAGTAAGTCCTCTATGCCATATATGGTTTGGAGGGCATCCCATTTTAAGGATGAAGTATTTTTTCTGTTTAATGATTCATCAAAAATAGAGGAGTTCAAAACATCCACCGCCTTTAATTTTTTTAACAGAGCCTGATTTCTAAATATAAGGATAGGCTATATCCTATTATTAATCAAAACGTAATATCGTCATGTAACAGAGCTAAAAATAAAATTGTATGGTACTATGTTAGCAAAGAAAATGGAGCAGGTGATAATAAAATGGATAGGCAACAAATGACTTTGTCCCTTGTCCGTGTTCTGCAGGAATGGGACCCGTTTGAAGTAGGTAGTGAAAACTATGAACCGGAAATAGCAGATGCTGTTCTTGCTGTTTCAGATATTGAAGATGTTCAAAGCTTAGCCAGAAGGTTAAAAGAAATTTATGAATTTTCATTTGATGAACCTCTTGATTTTCAAGCGTGCTTAGCTGTTGCTGAGAAGCTGATTATGATTCGAACTAATACAAGCTGTACTTTATAGAAAAAAGCTGATTCTGTTGGTAGAATCAGCTTTTTTCTATAAAGAAGTTTTTAATATAAGAGGCGACTTCTGTTGGTTTTTCTTCTGGTAAGAGATGGCCTGTATCATCTAGGATGACAAGATTAGCATTGGGTAAATCTGAGGCTAGCCGTTTTCCGGTCTTAAGTGGAACTACTTTATCCTCACGTCCCCAGATGAGCAAGCATGGTGCATGGATTTTTTGTAAATCTTCTTTTAATAAATCTACCCTCTTATCGCGTACCATTCGGCCTAAGGCACGAAAAATTTGTCTCCCCTCTGTAAATGGTTGCAGATACCCTTGTCGCATCGTATCATCAATAAGATCTTGATTGTACACGACTTTTTTGAGGTTTTTTTCAAGTCCAGATTTAGCAAGGTAATGCCGAACACCTAGTGAAAAAAACGGTAAGTAACTGAGCGCCTTCATTTTACGCGGAAAGCTAGGCAAGTAGCCGGAACTGCATAAAAGGACGATTCGCTGCACGAGGTCAGGGCGAATGCTTGCGAGCTGCAACGCAATTTGTCCCCCCATTGAATGACCAATGAGGCAAATAGATTGCAGCCCTTTTGCTTCTATCAATTCAATGATTGAGCGTGCGATGTTTTCAAACGAATATGTATAACGATATGTTTTCCCGCTTTGTCCAAATGGAGGTAAATCGACGGTAATGATATTAAAGTCGGGTGTTAAATAAGGAATTAGCTTACGATAGCTAAAGCTCGATGATAAGAAACCGTGCAGTAATATAATCGTTTGATGGGGTGATTCACTTCTGTATTGTTCAAAATAAATATCTATATTTCCGACTGTCTCTATTCCTTTTATTGTCATATAAACCCCTCCTTGCTAGTACTTTCAAAATTCCCCTGTTACAGAACAGAATCTATACAAATAGGCGGAAAAAAGAATATTTTATATAACAGATTTGATACGAACTTTGGTATAATATGAACAGTTTATCCTGACAGAACATCCTTGTGTTAAATTTCTTTTTATTGTCGTATATTACACCTTATAGGTCTAATATGAGGAAAGAACCTAAAAGGTATTCTGCCAGCTTAACCATCACTTTGAATGCCAAAGGAGGGTTTCCAATGCACTTGAATGATCAAGAATTGGAACTACTACGAATTATTGAGACGAATAGCCGAATCGAAACAGCAGACTTGGCTAAAATGACCGATTTATCGGAAGAAGATATTCAAGCTACATTACAAAAACTTGAAGATATGCGTATCATCGTTCGCTATGCAACACTTATTAACTGGGCGAAAGTAGATGAATATCATGGCGTTACGGCGATGATCGATGTAAAGGTAACACCTAAGCGTGGAGTCGGCTTTGATGAAGTGGCCCAAAGAATATATCGGTTTAAGGAAGTAGAATCTGTTTATTTAATGTCAGGTGCCTACGATTTATCAGTTATTATTGAAGGCCGTTCTATGAACGAAGTTGCGCAATTTGTTTCTGATAAATTATCGACGTTAGATTCGGTTATTTCAACGACTACTCATTTTATTTTGAAAAAATATAAACATGATGGTACGATTTTTGAGTCAACTGAAAAAGATAAAAGAATTGTGGTGTCACCGTGATTAAAACAAGTTATATTTCTAAAACTGTTCAAGAGCTTAAACCATCAGGTATTCGAAAATTCTTTGATTTAGCGGCTAATATGGAAGGTGTTATTTCTTTAGGTGTAGGGGAGCCGGATTTTGTTACATCTTGGTCAGTAAGGGAAGCTGCGATTAATTCGTTAGAAATTGGCCATACATCCTACACGGCAAATGCCGGTATGTTGGAGTTGAGAGAAGAAATCGCTCATTATATGAAATCACGCTTTCATGTTTCTTATGACCCAGAGGAAGAAATTATTGTAACAGTTGGAGCGAGTCAAGGAATTGATATTGCCCTGCGAACGATTTTAAACCCTGGAGAAGAAATCATTGTAGTTGAGCCGTGCTTTGTGGCTTATGCACCAATCGTTACAATGGCAGGCGGAGTGCCTGTAACTGTTCAAGCTTTACCGGAGAATGATTTCAAAATTAAGGCTGAACAAATTGAAGAACTCATTACACCAAAAACAAAGGCTCTCTTTATTTGTTCACCGAATAACCCAACTGGTACACAACTGGGGAAATCGGACCTTGAAGCAATTGCTGAAGTTGTAATGAAACATGATTTATTAGTCATTTCGGATGAAATTTATGCAGAGCTTGTCTATGATGAGGGATACACGTCTTTTGCAGCTATCGATGGCATGCTAGAGAGGACAATTTTATTAAATGGATTTTCTAAAGCTTTTGCAATGACAGGCTGGCGTTTAGGATTTGTATGTGCGCCTAAAGAAATTAGCCAAGCGATGTTGAAAGTTCATCAGTATGCTATTATGTGTGCACCAACAATGGCACAATATGCAGCGTTAGAAGCTTTACAACATGGGATGTCTGATGTAGAAGATATGAGAAGCAGTTATCGTAGACGACGAAACTATATTGTAAAATCGTTTAATGAAATTGGTCTAGACTGTCATAAGCCAGGTGGAGCTTTCTATGCCTTCCCATCTATTAAAAAAACCGGTCTATCTTCTCAAGAATTTGCAGAGCGGCTTTTATTGGAAGAGAAAGTTGCGGTTGTTCCTGGAGATGTGTTTGGAGAAAGCGGTGAAGGACATATTCGTTGTTCGTATGCGTCTTCAATGGAACAACTTCAAGAAGCGATTAAGCGAATTTCTAGATTCATGGAGAGATTTAATTAAGCTGGTAAGGATAATCGCTTTCCCAATCTAATATAGCAAAAAAAAGGGTCGAATTTTAAAAAAATTCGACCCTTTTCCATAGGGGGATATCGAAAGAAAGAGCTATTCTAGATGAGTAATCATAGAAAGTTATTCCTTATTGTTTCCAATATATGCTGATGTTATACATCTTATTTAATTTTTAAAAACATTTAGCATTTTTAATACATCAGCCTCGCTAGCCTCTTTAAAAGAACGTAAAAGAAATAATGCTTTTTCCATTCCAATTTCCTCAATTAGCATTGCAATTTCATTATCTAAAGTCGTTTTTTTATTGCTATGATATTCTTTTTCTAAAATTTCCGAGGCGGGTAGATCAAGCACAGTACATAGTCTTAACATCGTTTCTGTATCCGGAATCAATTCACCTGACTCATATAATTCGATTTTTTTGTACCTACTCGCATTTTGATGGCTAATTCCTGTTGAGATAAATTTTTCTGTTCTCTATATAGTCGAATGTTTCGAGCGATATCGGACATAGTGCACCTCTCCCTTTTTCAGGAAATAGTTATTTATATAGAGTGTAACATGTTTCTTGCTGTCATTGTGTTACATAATGGTGTCTATTAAATGAAATTTGGCTCATTTCACAGTATGCGGAAATGAGCCAAATTTTAATAACATTCTATAACAGAGACATTCATACAAAAAATTTGCACCATCAAAATAGGCGGTTTTATCTACAATCTTTTATCATTGTTTTATACTGCCTATTTTTAGGGTAGCCTTTTACTAACATCAAAATCTGTTAAATGAACCCAATGGAGCTTAACAGAACGATTGCAATTGCAATCGGGGCGATGTAACGAATTAAAAAATACCACACTTTAAAGATTTTCTTTCCATATGAAGAACCAGATAGGAATTCTTCTTCAACGTGTAGTCTTTTTAGTTGGAAGCCGACAAATAGAGAAATAAATAGGGCTCCTACTGGTAAGGCAATATTGCTGACAAGGAAGTCAGCTATATCAAAAATGGATTTATTAAATAAGGTAATATGGCTTAAAACACCAAAGGAAAGCGCACTTGGAATTCCAATAATGAATACAAGAATACCAGCAACCCATGATGATTTTTTTCGGTTTGCTTCATCTCCTTTCACCATAGCAGCTACAACAATTTCTAAAATAGAAAAAGCAGAAGTGAGTGTGGCAAAGAGGATTAAGATGAAGAAGATAAACATGAATACCGATCCAAAGGCAATTTCATTAAAAACAGCTGGTAAGACAACGAAAACAAGCCCAGGACCACTTGCAGGATCAAACCCAAGCGCGAAAACCGCTGGGAAAATAACCAGCCCCGCCAGTAAAGCGATAAAAATATTCAACCCTACCACGGATAAAGCTGATTTGGTTAAGTCTTCGTTTTTATTTAAATAGGAGGCATATGTCACCATAACTGAAATCCCAATACTTAAGGCGAAAAAAGCTTGTCCTAGTGCGAGGAGAACCGTTTGCTCAGATAAAACAGATGTGTCAGGCTTTAAGAAGAATTTGACTCCTTCCATGGCCCCATCTAATGTTAAGGAGCGGACTAATAATACCAGAAATAAAATGAATAGGGCTGGCATCATATATTTGCTTGCTTTTTCAATCCCTTGTTGAATCCCGCCTTGGACAACCCAAATGGTAATCAGCATAAAGATCAATTGTGCGATAACGGTTTCATAAGGGTTACTAATAATCGTGTTAAATAAATCTCCGTATTGCTGTTGTGTTAAATTTGAAAGTGAATTAGTTACACTACGGATAAGATAAGAAAGAATCCATCCGCCAACAACGCTGTAAAATGACAGCAGGATAATCGAAGCAATTACGCCACAATAACCGATTAAGGTCCATGGAGTTCCTGGTGCTAGTTCTTTATAAGCTCGTACTGCATCTTTTTGTGTTCGTCTTCCGATAATAAATTCAGTAATTAAAATCGGTGCACCAATAATGAGGGTGAATAAGATAAACATCAGAAAAAAGATTCCGCCGCCATTGGTTCCAACCATATAAGGAAATTTCCATATAACACCAATCCCGATAGCTGATCCAGCTGCAGCGAGAATAAAGCCGAGCTTAGATGTCCATTGCTCTTGTGATTTGTTCATTTCTGTAAAAAACTCCTTTGAAAATATAAAGTAAGAGTCTATATTATAGCAAATAATAAGGATAAATATAAGTTTGAGCTATCATTGATTTTTGATTATTTTACAATTATATGATATAGTTTTATATTGCGTGAAATAGATGAAAAAATATATCGTAAATAGGAGTGTTACCATGACACAAAAATTCGAAATCGGTGCAGTTGTTACAGGAAAAGTTACAGGAATTCAAGCATACGGTGCGTTTGTTGCACTTGATGAATCAACTCAAGGATTAGTTCACATTTCTGAAGTTACTCACGGGTTTGTTAAGGACATTAACGAACACTTAAAAGTAGGCGATGAAGTACAAGTGAAAGTTCTTTCAATTGATGAAAAAGCTGGAAAAATTGGTTTATCAATCCGTGCTACAGAGGAAGCTCCAGAGCGTCCAGCAGCACCAGCTAGAAAAGCAGCAGCACCTAAGAAGCGTCAAGCAGCTGTAACTAGCTATACAGAGTCTACTGAAGGATTCAATACATTAAAAGACAAGCTTCAAGAGTGGATTGAACAATCTCAACGCGAAGATTTAATTAAAAAATAATGTGTTTAAATCGGCTGATGATGAATCAGCCGATTTTTTTATAGGTCATGGTACATCATCTTATTCATTAAACGTTTTTTGCTTCCTGTAGTTCTAAATCCTGAAACAATGAGAAATTTCTTCAGAAGGCTCCAAAAGTAAATTATTCCACAATATGCCGTCTTTTAATCATGAAACAGTAATATTGTTTAATAAGCTACATTTAAAAGGAGGCTTGTAGGATGTCTCTTCATGACGATTCAGCGCAGTTGATTTCAAAAACGAATCAATATGGTGCCAATAATTACCATCCCTTACCAATTGTGATTTCTGAGGCTGAAGGAGTGTGGGTGAAAGACCCTGAGGGGAATCGTTATCTAGATATGTTAAGTGCCTATTCAGCTGCTAATCAAGGGCATCGCCATCCGAAGATTATTGCAGCGTTAAAAAACCAAGCGGATAAAGTTACTTTAACATCGCGCGCCTTCCATCATGATCAGCTTGGACCTTGGTATGAGAAGGTAGCTAAGCTCACCCATAAAGAAATGATATTACCGATGAATACAGGTGCCGAAGCAGTGGAAACGGCTATGAAGGCAGCGCGACGATGGGCATACGATGTCAAAGGAGTGGAGCCTAATCAAGCTGAAATTATTGCTTGTATGGGTAATTTTCATGGTCGAACCCTAGCAGCTATTTCGCTTTCTTCTGAAGAGGAATACAAACGAGGATTTGGCCCGATGCTTCCGGGAATTAAACTTATTCCATATGGAGATATATTAGCATTAAAAACCGCCATCACACCACATACAGCGGCTTTTTTATTTGAACCAATTCAAGGAGAAGCAGGGATTCGTATTCCACAACCGGGATTTTTAAAAGAGGCCTATGCTTATTGCAAGCAGGAACAAGTTTTATTCATTGCGGATGAAATTCAATCTGGTTTAGGAAGAACGGGGAAGATGTTTGCTTGTGATTGGGAGGATGTTACTCCAGATATGTATATATTAGGGAAAGCACTTGGAGGGGGAATACTCCCAATTTCATGTGTTGCCGCTAATAAATCGATTCTGGGGGTATTTACTCCTGGTTCGCATGGGTCTACGTTTGGAGGAAATCCGCTTGCATGTGCTGTTTCTATAGCGGCACTCGATGTGTTAGTGGACGAACAATTGGCTCAACGCTCGCTGGAACTTGGGCAATACTTTTTAAACCAGTTAAAGAAAATAAAAAATTCAGTTGTGAAAGAAGTACGAGGTCGAGGACTTTTTATTGGCATCGAATTAAACAAACCAGCTCGTCCTTATTGTGAAAAATTAAAAGAAGAAGGAATTCTTTGTAAAGAAACGCATGATACAGTCATTCGCTTTGCGCCTCCGCTTATTGTGACAAAGGAAGAACTGGATTGGGCGTTCGAGAAAATTAAAAACGTGTTGAAGTTACTCTAGCCGAGTTTTCATACAAAAGAGGCTGTATAATCAGCCTCTTTTGTATGAAAAATTTTTTTGTATAGAACGGATTATCCGTTAGTTCTCTTCATTTTTTTTTAGCGGGTTGGACGTGTTTCAGGATCTCTTGCAACTTCAGTACTTGGCTTAAAGAGAAGACCAAGATTTATTAAACCAGCAATCCCTACTATTCCGTAGATAATTCGTGCTAATGCCGAACCTTGTCCACCGAATATAGACGCTACTAAATCAAATTGGAAAAATCCAATTAGTCCCCAATTGATGGCTCCGATAATAGTAAAAACAAGTGCTAATCGCTGAATACCACTCATAGTGTATCCTCCTTTTATTTTAAAAATCATTTCTATACTATTTTGCTTGTTCTTTTACGATATATGTACGACTTAAAATTTTTTATGCGGATTTTTTGTATTTAATTGGAATTTTAGTCATAATGGTGAAAAGGGGTGGGGAATATGAAAAATTTTACTTTTAAAAATCCAACAAAAATTATTTTTGGTAAAGGTCAATTGAATACTTTACCGAAAGAAGTCTCCTTTTTTGGCCGGAAGGTGTTACTTGTGTATGGAGGAGGGAGCATTAAGAGGAACGGTGTATATGAAGAGGTTCTATCTCAGTTAACTCAAATCGATGCGGAAGTGTTTGAGTTGAGCGGAGTGGAGCCAAATCCGCGGATATCAACGGTTCGAAAAGGTGTTGAGCTCTGTAAAAAGGAGGGCATCGAGTTTATTTTAGCTGTTGGCGGAGGAAGTGTGATTGATTGTACAAAAGCGATTGCGGCAGGGGCTAAATATGAAGGAGACCCTTGGGATATTGTTACTAGAAAAACAATGGTCCAAGGTGCTTTGCCATTTGGAACCGTGTTAACATTAGCGGCAACTGGTTCTGAAATGAATTCTGGTTCCGTTATTACAAATTGGGAAACAAAGGAGAAGGTAGGCTGGGGCAGTCCGCATACATATCCACAGTTTTCTATTCTAGACCCTGTTTATACATTTACAGTTCCGAAAGATCAAACGGTTTATGGGATTGTAGATATTATGAGCCATGTGTTTGAGCAATATTTTCATCCGGCAACTTATGCCCCGATACAAGATCGTTTTTGTGAGTCTCTCCTGTTGACGGTTATAGAATCAGCTCCTAAATTATTAGAAAAGTTAGATGATTATGATCACCGTGCGACCATTCTGTATGCAGGTACACTTGCTTTAAATGGTTCGCTTGGAGTCGGCTATCGCGGTGATTGGGCGACTCATAATATTGAGCATGCTGTTTCGGCTGTTTATGATATCCCGCATGGTGGTGGGTTAGCCATTCTATTCCCGCATTGGATGAGACATGTATTACCTGATAATGTAGCACGCTTTAAGCAATTCGCTATCCAAGTTTTTGGAGTGAATCCAGAAGGTAAAACAGATGAAGAAACGGCACTGGAAGGAGTTGCATCGTTGTCTGCATTTTGGCGTAGTTTAGGTGCTCCGACTCGCTTAGCTGACTATGGAATCGATGATGCTCAATTAGAGACGATGGCTGATAAAGCGATGGTCTATGGTGAATTTGGTCAATTTAAAGTATTGAATCGTGAGGATGTTCTGTCTATTTTACGTGCTTCTTTATAAGGTAGGTTGTTAGTGATTACGGTGTTTTTCTTACGAAGATATTATAGAAGAATTCGTTATATACGAAACTGCTTTTTAGTAAAGAGGTATGGATATAGAGAAGAGGAGGAATAGGAGCATGGCCTATGTACGTTTCGATTATTCAAAAGCGTTGGCTTTTTTTGGACAACATGAAATGACATATTTACAGGATGCTGTAAAACTGGTACATCATTCTCTGCACGAAATGACAGGACAAGGCAATGCATTTCTTGGTTGGCTCGATTTACCTACCGATTATGATCAAGAAGAGTTTTCACGAATTAAAAAGGCAGCTGCTGATATACAACGTCATTCAGATATTTTACTTGTCATTGGAATTGGCGGCTCGTATTTAGGTGCTCGTGCTGCGATTGAAATGTTGCAGCATAGCTTCTATAACTCATTGTCTTCGGGGAAAAGAAAAACACCGCAAATTGTATTTGTCGGCCATAATATTAGTT
Organism: Peribacillus asahii; assembly: GCF_004006295.1. Classification (NCBI taxonomy): domain Bacteria; kingdom Bacillati; phylum Bacillota; class Bacilli; order Caryophanales; family Bacillaceae; genus Peribacillus; species Peribacillus asahii. The sequence goes on along the minus strand of NZ_CP026095.1, from coordinate 4,173,810 downwards.
CTACATATATGCAAGATTTAATGGATGTATTAGCAGATAAAGACTTTTCTATTAATGTCATTTCCAAATCAGGAACGACAACAGAGCCTGCGCTTGCTTTTCGTATTTTCCGTAAGTTATTAGAGCAGAAATATGGAAAGAAAGAAGCGAAACAACGTATTTTTGTGACTACGGATCCCGTAAAGGGAGCTTTGAAAAAAGTCGCTACGGAAGAAGGATTGGAAACGTTTATGATTCCAAATGATATCGGAGGGAGATATTCCGTGTTAACGGCAGTCGGTTTATTACCTATTGCTGTTTGTGGAATCAATATTGATAACGTTATGCAAGGAGCGAAAACAGCTCATAGCGAGCTGAGTTCTTCTGAGCTTGATCAAAATCAGGCCTATCAATATGCAGTTGTGCGAAATATTTTATATCATAAAGGAAAAACAGTTGAAATGCTCGTTAGTTATGAACCAGGTTTACAGTACTTTGCTGAATGGTGGAAGCAGTTATTTGGTGAGAGCGATGGCAAGGATGGAAAAGGAATCTTTCCAGCAGCGGCTAATTTTTCAACTGATCTTCATTCTTTAGGACAATACATTCAAGAAGGACGTCGTCAATTATTTGAAACAGTCATTAAGGTAGAACGAGCGAGGCATGAACTTACTATCGAAGCGCTTGAATCTAATTTAGATGGCTTGAACTATTTAGCTGGTAAAACAATTGATTATGTAAATAATAAAGCATTTGAAGGAACATTGCTTGCTCATACAGACGGAGGAGTTCCCAATGTAGTACTGACGATTCCAGCGATGGATGCCTATACGTTTGGTTATCTCGTCTACTTTTTTGAAAAAGCATGTGCAATGGGAGGATATCTTTTAGGCGTTAATCCATTTAATCAGCCAGGTGTGGAAGCGTATAAGTTGAATATGTTTGCTCTTCTAGGTAAACCAGGTTATGAAGCTAAAAAAGAGGAATTAGAGCTGCGCTTATAATGATTTGGAGAGTGTCTTCCGTTGAAGGCGCTCATTTTCTTTGAGAGCATGTTTTAAAGGCATTTGGCTACACTAAGAAAAAAATAGATAGAAGGAGTTTTAGTCATGATTGAAGTTTCATCCGAATTGGAAGGGAAAACATTTAGTTTATGGGATTTAGAACAAAAGCTGAAACCTCTTGGTTATGTAATTGGTGGGAATTGGGATTACGACCACGGTTCTTTTGATTATTTAATTAATAATAAAGATGGTTATCAATTTCTGCGTCTTCCATTCCAAGCTGTTGATGGAACGCTTGATCGTGATGGAACAAAAGTCAAGCTATTGCGTCCTTATTTGTTAGCGCATCAATATGAAGGAGATTTGGATAATGACGGGGATATTGGTAATTTCTCCGCCTCCTTTAACCAATTTGCCGCTCCAGAAGATTCAGACGCAGATTTCCCAGAGAAGTATATTTCCTATGGGAAATCCCTTGTCCAAGATGTAGAAAAGGCATTGTTATAACGCTTAATAACTTTCTGCCATGATTAATAAAGAATCATTTGCTTGTAAGGGGGTGTGAGCAGGGGGTTTGAATCGTTTTTTGCCTCCTCTCATAATGCCAATTAAAAGAATATCCTGCTCTAACAAAAGATTGCTTAATTGCTGAAACGTTAGATGTGTCCATTCATGCTGCATAGCCAGTTCAGCAATATGAATGCCAAACCATTCTCCTTGAATTTCTACGGCTTGTCCTGATAGCAGGAAATGTAATATATATTCACTAGCGAACTTATTAGTTTCCACTAATCCATCTGCTCCAGCTCTTCTTGCATTCTCTTTCTGTTCTTGGGTTAAAATTTCTACTAGACAATATACATTTGGATTCAAACCTTTTACGGCAAGTAAGGTTAAAATAGAAAACATATCGGTCTGCATTTCGTTTTGCTTAAAATCAGTCGTAATAAGGACCAGAGAGGCTTCTCTTATATTTGCTTTTAATAACACATCATCTACAGTTGCTCTTCCCTGTACAAAATGGATATTTGTTCGTGGAAGGGGATGTTCTCGTAATGTATTGTCAATTAATACAATGGCTTGTTCATGTCTCCTCTCATGAATTTCCTCAATAATTGTTTTTGAACGTTCATTCCATCCGACAATAATATAGTGGTTACTTCCATTAAAAGTTTTTGTGCCGTTTAAAAATTGTTCTTCTTTTGAAATGGCTACTTTAGCAATGGATGCAAAATAGGAGGTAAGAATGCCTACACCAGTTAAAATGAGTATAGTGCCAATTATTCTGCCGACTAAAGTTTTTGGTGCATAGTCTCCATAGCCAACTGTTGCTATTGTTACAATTACCCACCAAATTCCATCGGTTATTTTAGGGAAAGTGTCTGGTTCAATTAAATGAATGAGTGTCCCAAATAGAAACAAAAATACGAAAACAATAGATAACAATTTCAATAAATAGGGGATACGTGAAAATTTACGGCTAACAATATTCGTATGAGACATTTTAGAAAATCCACCTTTCGAGCCTTTCTATAGTATGGGCAAAAAAGGAAAAGTTCATAAGGTATAAAACGAATAAAGCCCCCCATTAGGAGGGAAGGCGAGTGGATTAACTACGCTTTCTAACATTAAAATTATCACTAATGAGCAGCCAATTTTGAGGGAAGGAAAGTCCTAATTTCCAATAGCTCATTCCCCGTAAGTTTAATTCTTTCAATAAATCGAATTTTGCTTGAATCGAACGAGCATCTTCAAACCAGACTTCATGTTTTTTTTCCGCTTGATCTTTGTAATGAAAAAAAGGAGCTTGTGCTTTTTCATCGTATTCAATCACCGCTTGATTTGCAGCCGCAATTTGAATAGCTCGTTGAGGACTAATCGCTTTGGCTGTCGACCCTTGTACGAATGGAAGTGTCCAATCGTAACCATATGGGTTGTGCCCCATTACAATTTTTTTTGAAGGCATTTCAGATACGGCATATTCCAATACTTGGCGAACAGGGCCAATCGGTGATACAGCCATTGCAGGACCTCTGCTGTAGCCCCATTCATAGGGCATAATTACCACCATATCAACAATTTCACCATGTGCTTTATAATCATGACTTTCATACCAACGCCCCTTTTGCTCCCTGTTTGTCTTTGGAGCTAAGGAGGTTGAAAGGAGCCAGCCTTCTTTGTGGAAGCGTTCTTTCGCTTTTCGTAAAAATTGATTATATGTTTCTCGATCAGTGGAACGCAGATATTCAAAGTCAAAATGAATATGTTTAAAGTTGTATTTTTGTGCAGTCGTTGTAATGTTATTCAACAGTTTGTTTTGTACAGATGTACTGTTTAATAGGATATAACCAAGCTCTTCGCTAAATTGGCCGTTTTCCAGGTTGTTGATGACCATCATTAAGATTGTCCGATTATCTCTAGCGATGTCTGAGAAATTACTTAGTATCGGTTCCTTTAATGAGCCATCCCGAAGTGCTTGAAAGCTAAAAGGGGCAAGGTGAGTTAAATAAGGAGCACTTTCTATGGCGGATGCTTCTAACGTTTTTGAAACAGTTTCATCGCGGGACTCCACATAACCGACAAATTCAGCTGTTGTTTTTTGACGAGCTGGGATGTAGAGACGAGTGTTAATGGTTAATTGGGCAGCAGGGGAAATGCCGTTGGCTCTTACAATTTGTTCATATGGAATGCTTGCTTTTTCTGAGATTGTATATAAACTGTCGCCTGGTTGTACGAAATGATAACTGCCGATAATCGGAATGACAAGTGCTTGACCGGTGACAAGATTGTTGGGATTTGGAAGCTGATTTGTTTGAATAATTCTATCGACACCGACGCTATATGTTTGAGCGATACTAAATAACGTTTGACCTGGTTTGACAACGTGGATTTGCAATGTACTTCCCTCCTAAAACACTACGATATAAGAATTGTATGTATTTGAATAACGATTCATGATGCATTAATTTGGCAATTATAATTTTTGAATGATGAAAGATAATAGTACTAGGAGGTGATAAACATGGCAAATAACAATAGCAACAACTTATTAGTGCCTGGAGTAGAACAAGCTCTTGAGCAAATGAAGTATGAAATTGCTAGTGAATTTGGTGTGAATTTAGGGCCTGACACAACTTCCCGTGCAAACGGATCAGTTGGTGGAGAAATTACAAAGCGTTTAGTACAAATGGCCGAACAACAACTAGGCGGTCGTTAATTAAACTTAATAAATATGGATTGAAAAAGAAGGAGCATAGTTCTCCTTCTTTTTCTTGTTTGTAAGGATTTGTTGATAATAAAGCGTTTTATAAAGTATAGGATGTTATTATTTTACTTATTGTACATAAAGATTTCAGCAATTTACATTAGACTTTATAGTGAACAAGCGATAGAATCTAGCTATGTAAGTAAAAAATGCTGAGGTGGCAAGATGAATTTATGGGAATTATTCGTAGCTGTTATTTTAGGGCTTGTTGAAGGACTAACAGAGTTTGCTCCTGTTTCGTCAACAGGACATATGATTATTGTCGATGATTTATGGTTAAAATCGCAAGAATTGCTAGGTAGTGAAGTTGCAAATGCATTTAAAGTTGTGATTCAACTTGGTTCTATTTTAGCGGTTGTTGTTTTGTTTTGGGGTCGATTTATGGACCTATTAGGTTTGAAGAAAAAAGAGGCTGCAAACGGTCCGAAGTTGAATTTATTACAAATTTTTGTTGGACTTTTACCTGCGATGGTGTTTGGTCTATTGTTTGAAGATTGGATTGATGAATATTTATTTTCTGTTGAAACGGTTGTAGTAGGTCTCTTTTTTGGAGCATTTTTAATGATTGCTGCAGATAAGTTCCGTCCAAAGGTAACGGCACAAACTGTCGATCAGATTACATATAAACAAGCATTTCAGGTTGGTTTGTTTCAGTGTATCGCCCTATGGCCAGGATTTTCACGCTCCGGTTCAACCATTTCAGGTGGGGTATTACTTGGGATGAGCTACCGAGCGGCATCTGATTTTACCTTTATTATGGCTGTGCCAATTATGGCTGGTGCAAGTTTATTGAAAATGATGAAATATTGGGAGTTCTTTACACCTGATATGATTCCATTCTTCATTGTCGGTTTCGTAAGTGCCTTCATTTTTGCGCTTATTTTTATTAGATTCTTCTTACAGCTGATTGATAAAATTAAGCTTACACCATTTGCGATTTATCGTATTGTTATTGCTGTTATTTTAATGTTTATTATTTGGTAAAGTGCAAGGGCCTCCCCATTCGGTGAGGCTTTTTTCGGCTGTGTGAAACAAGCTTATGTTCATTTCATTATAGCTGAAAAGCGTGTGAGAACATGGTCTCACACAAGCGGGAGTTAAAAATCAACAGCGTATTCCAATAAACATGTTTATGTCGTTTTAACAGGTAGAACCTATATATATGGAAATAGACAATATTCGGAAAAAGTATTACGATAATAGTAGTTTATGTCGAAAGGTCTGAAGATTGTGAAGTATATTGATCTATCAGGAAAGTCATTTCGAGTCACCCTTTTAGCGTTATTTCTTGGAAGCTTTGTCACGTTTGCGGATTTATATAGCACACAGCCAGTGATTCCAATGTTTGTTAAACAATTCAGTGTGACGCCGGCTACAGCGAGTTTAACGCTTTCGTTTTCGACGGGGACATTAGCCATTTGTTTGTTGATTGTTTCGTTTTTATCGGAAAAGATTGATCGAAAAAAAACGATGGGGATAGCGTTAACCTTATCTGCTATTTTATCAATATGTGTCGCTTTAACGTCTAATTTGTATACGCTCATTGCTATTCGGGCTTTGCAAGGTGCAGTATTAGCTGGATTTCCAGCAATCGCAATGGCTTATATTAATGAAGAATTTCACCCCAAAAGCTTAGGGTATGTGATTGGAGTATATGTGAGCGGTTCGAGTATTGGCGGACTTTCAGGCCGGTTGATTATTGGAGTACTAACAGATCATTTTTCTTGGCAAGTAGCCATTGGAAGCCTTGGTGTGTTAAGTTTACTCATTAGTTTCGCTTTTTGGTGGATGTTGCCTGCACCTCAACATACGGTTCGTCACTCTATTTCGCTTTCTTGGATGAAGCAATCGTTACTAAATAATTTGAAAAAACGAGAGCTTATTTGTTTATTTCTGATTGCCTTTTTTTTAATGGGCTCGTTTGTTACTGTTTATAATTATGTAGGCATTCCGCTTATGGAACCACCATATAATTTGTCACAAACAGTGATTGGTTTCATTTTCCTTATCTATTTAGTAGGTACATTTAGCTCGACATGGATGGGGAAAATGGCGGATCGGTTTGAACGGACAAAAGTAATGGCATTAGGTATTTTGATTATGGCTGTAGGCGCTCTCGTTACATTAGCTGCTCCTTTAGCATTGAAGATAATCGGTTTAGCATTATTTACGTTTGGTTTCTTTGGTGCTCATTCGATTGCGAGCAGCTGGGTGGGGCTACTTGCGGATAAAACAGAGAAAGCTCAAGCTTCTTCTCTCTATTTATTATTTTATTATGCAGGTTCGAGTATCGTTGGGGCTGTAGGCGGACTATTTCTGCATCGATTCGCATGGCCCGGCGTGATTGCTTCTGTATCCATTTTACTTATGTTGGCTATGATGTGTTCGTTATCGATTGAGAAGGTGAAGAAACGAGCATATTCACGCTTGTTCTGAAATATATTTTCTTGTACTACTAAAATGTATGATTGGTTGCTGAGAAGTAATCTCAGTTTAGTAGCCAATTTAAGGCTGATAGTATAAGGAGAACAGAGTCTCTGTCTTAAAAGCGAACTAGAGTCGAGTTTTCTAATCAAAAGGGAAGTGTGTGATTGAATCCTAAAGCAATTATTCTAGTATTCTTAGTCGGAGTATTTGTTACACTCACCATTTTCACTTCTGTAAATCCGAGAGGCCTAGAAAAAGTCGTGATTGAAGAAAAATATTATCCTCACTTCGGTGATGGGAAAGCCATTGGATTTAAAACAGAAAAAGTCATTTCTGTTTCGCAAACAGAAGAAGGGTCAAATTGTGCGATGGATTTTAGTAACGGTGAGACGTTAGAAATCGATTGCGATCGCTATATTAATTATAAAATTGGTGAAACGGTTTATATCACCTATGATAAAAAGGAAGTCATTGAAATTAGACGAAAGCGATGAAAAAGTAGAGACAGCAACAGAAAGTGTGATGAACGCGGTTAATGAACAAGCGGCAGCTACCGAAGAAATCAGTTCTTTTACGCACTCTTTATAAGAATTGGGTGCCGAAATGGAGAGCATAGTACATACGTTTAAAGTATAGGAATGATAGAGAAAAGGGCTGATTAAATGTCAGCTTTTTTGTCGTCTAGGAAACTATAAAATTCTTGAATTGTGGATAAGCGTTTCGATATCCAGTTCCAGCGCCTAGTCCCTCAAGGTCGCAGTCTGCCCCAGTCGATGAAGTCAAAGGGCGACTTCACCTTCTGGCTCTCTACCGCTTGTCGGGGCTAATCAAGGCGCTTGCGCTTTTGTTCTGTGAATTTTTAGATAAATGTGTAATTTGAGATAGGAAAGATAGTATACAAGGCGAATATGTATTAATAAAGTTATATGGGATAATATGGTTATTGGCCAGGTCCTATAACTAAGTTCTTAGTTTAAGAAAGCAGGTGGGGAAATGGAGACAGTGCTGCCGAAGCAAAAGCCAAAACGGAAGTGGAGCAGGCGAACATTATGGGGTGTGGCGATTCTTCTATTATTAGCTGCAGCAGCCCTTATTGCCTTTAATCTATATGTGACTAGATCTCTTCCAGAAACGAAAGGAGAGGTGACTCTTTCTGGGCTGTCACAATCTGTTGAAGTGATTCGCGATGCACATGGAGTTCCTCATATTCGGGCAAAAAATGAACAAGATTTATATATAGCGCAAGGCTATATTCAAGCGCAAGATCGTTTGTTTCAAATGGACTTAAGCAGAAGGCAGGCATCAGGGAGGCTCAGTGAGGTCGTGGGTGAAGCGACAATTGAGAAGGATAAATACTTTCGAACGCTCGGATTGCGAAGAGCAGCGGAAGCTTCTTATAATCAATATTCTAAAGAAGGAAAAGCTGTGCTTCAGGCTTTTGCAGACGGAGTGAATTTGTATATTAAACAATTGCAGAAAAGTGGAAAGTGGCCGGTTGAATTTACATTATTAGGATATGAACCAGAGTTCTGGAGTCCAGTCGATTCTCTGACGATTGCTAAGTATATGGCTTTTGATTTAGGAGGACATTGGGAAGACCAAGCTTTTCGACAGTATTTATTGCAAAGCTTCTCAAAGGAGCAAGCTTATGATTTATTCCCAAGCTATCCAGAGAATGCGCCATATGTGATTTCGAAAGAAGAATTAGATATTGAGCAAAGTTTCGCCAAAGCTTATATCCCTAATCAATTTAACGGCAGCAATAACTGGGTTGTTAGTGGTGAGAAAACTGAATCAGGCTCCGCTTTATTAGCTGATGATCCTCATCTTGGCTTAGCTACTCCATCGATTTGGTACCAAATGCATTTACAAGCTCCAACTATCAATGTAAGCGGTGTTATCTTTGCTGGTATTCCAGGAATTATTCTCGGTCATAATGAACACATTGCTTGGGGGGTGACCAACACAGGACCGGATGTACAGGACCTCTATATTGAAAGAAGAAATCCGGAGAATAAAAGTGAATTTTTATACGCAGGCAAGTGGAAAAAAGCGAAGATTATAGATGAACCAATTCAAGTAAAAGACGGAAAAACAATAGATTATCAAGTAACAGTGACAAGACATGGCCCTGTCATTTCTGAATTCGCTGGTGCAAGCGGAAAGAATACTGTTTTAGCGTTACGTTGGACAGCGCTTGATCCATCTACTGAGCTGGAAGCCGTTTTAAATATGAATCGAGCAGAAAACTGGGATGAATTCGAACGAGCGCTATTTAAGTTTGAAACACCAGCCCAAAATTTTGTGTTTGCGGCTAAGGATGGCACAATTGCCTATAAGGCGAATGGTAAAATCCCAATTAGAAAGAAAGGGGATAGCTTGCTTCCTGTTCCAGGTTGGACAAAGGAATATGAGTGGGAAGGGTATATTCCATTTGAAGAGCTGCCAAAAACAATCAATCCAAAAGAAGGATTTATCTCAACAGCGAATAATAAAGTGATTGGTGACGATTATCCGTATCATATTAGTCATAATTGGGCGCAGTCATTTCGGCAAATGCGCATTCAAGAATATTTGAGAGCTAATAAGAAATTGACAGTAGAAGATATGCAGAGGTTGCAGATGGACGAAATGAATTTACAGGCGAAAGAATTTGCTCCACAATTTTTACATGTGTTGAATGGTTCAGTGGGTGTACAGGAAGAGAAAGCTCTAGCTGCACTTCAAAAGTGGAATTATATTGATAATAAAGGTGCCGCAGCTCCCCTTATTTTTAATCTGTGGATGCAGGAAATAGGAAATGTGCTGTTTGCAGAAAAAATTCCAGAAGAGACATTGAAGTTATTCGGTGGTCGTAAGCAGGCGGTGGATCAACTGTTACGGAGAGCGTTAAATGGAGAGCCGGGACCATGGATAGAAGCAGCAGGTGGTTTAGAGCAAGTGTTGATGAACTCCTTGCAGACAACACTAAAGGAAATTGAAAAGATGCAAGGGGACAACGTTGCGAAATGGAGTTGGGGAGACTATCACCAAGTTCGCTTTAATCATCCGCTTTCAAGCGTTTCGCCGTTACAATACTTATTTAACTCTGATGGTAGTATACCAGTCGGAGGAAGTTCTGTTACGGTAAAGGCGGCTTCCTATCTCAATGATGGTACGGTTAATCATGGAGGATCGTGGCGTTTTGTTATTGGTTTAAAAAATATAAGTGAGTCTTATCATACGGTTGGTCCTGGACAATCTGGACATGTGAAAAGCAAATGGTATCATGATCAAGCGGATGATTGGGTGGAAGGAAAGTATCATAAAACGGTTTTACACAATCCGGAAGGCGAGAAGTTGGTCTTAAAGCCTTGAGAGAAGAGAAGGATAAGAAAAAGGTGAGGAGCTATTAGTAGCTTCTCGCCTTTTTCGTGCTCGCTTCCTTATTTCTGATTGGCCGAGTGTAGAGATATGGGGTGAATCAGTGTCAAGTTTTATAAGCTATAAATTGGATTATCCATATATCAACAACGAAGCCTACTCAATAAATGTTTTCAATGTATCAAGAGCTTTCGTTTTTTGAAGAGCTGGGCATATTTTCAAGGATAAAATAGCACTTTCAATTAGAAAATAACGGGGAGCATTTTTTAATAGTAATTCCTCTTGAACAAAATCAAGCAATTGCATATATTTTTTTCGCTCTGTATCATTTGGAAGTTTGGCAATTTCTTTTTTTAATGTACCGATGCTTTGGAGTATTTCGTTTTTAGATGATTGTTTATCATTTGAACAATCTGGAAACCAAGTACTGAATTGTTCCGGTGAGATTAGCTGCACTTTTCTTTGGCTCACATCTTCAACAAGTGTTGTTAGCCGGTCCGTACAATAACGAATTAATTCAGTTTCACTAAAATCTAAATTCGTTGTACTGTGATAAAGAGATTGGTGCTGCAAGATTCCAAAAAACATAATGGCGCAATCTAATAAATAGGGTTTCTTGTCTTCACCGAAGATATCTACAAAACGATTATATAACCAGCGTAATTCGAAAAATTTACTTCGTTTAATAAACTGTTTCAATTCTTCATCATTTGAAAAAAACACTTCTTCAACGAGTATGAACAATTTATTTTGTTTATGGGAATGCATGCGTAGTTCCATTTGTTTAATGAAAATTTCTATATCAGCAGGATCTTGTCCAATAAGCAATTCATTTCGTTCTTTTTCAAAATTTTTATGCAAGGAAATAAAGATTGCTTTTAGTAATTCGCTTTTTGAAGAAAAATAATTATAGAAAGTGCCTTTTGAAATCCCGCTATAGTCTAAAATGTCTTGAATAGATGTTGCTTGATATCCTTTTTCGACAAATAGCTGATGAGCATTCTTTAGCACTTGCTGCTTCCGCTCTTTCATTTGGGTACATCACCTTTTAAAAATAATAAGAAAGCATGTTTAACTTGTAACTTTTAGACTGTCGTTCTAAAAAATATACTATCTCATTTATATTCAGATGACAAATTGACTTGAATGGATATTGCCAAAATAGCATGAAAGGAGTATGATATTTTTGTATTAGAACAATGGTATAAAAAATGGACTCGTAGTACAAGGGGGTCGAAAATATGAGCGATTCAGCAAATGCAAAGCGTCCACCGTATGGGATTATTGGAATTCTGTTAGCAGGTGCTTTTATTGCTTTTTTGAATGGAACGTTATTGAATATAGCCTTACCGTCTATTATGAAAGATTTTGATATTTCAGCGACGACTGTTCAATGGTTGGTAACGGGGTACATGTTAGTAAATGGAGTATTGATTCCAACAACAGCTTTTTTAATTCAGAAGTATTCTGTAAGGCATTTATTTTTAATAGCTATGCTTCTGTTTACAATTGGTACGGTTGCTTCAGCAGTCGCCCCTAGTTTTGCAATTATTTTAGCGGGACGCATGATTCAAGCCGCGGGTTCTGCCATTATGATGCCGTTGTTGATGAATGTTATGCTAACAAGTTTTCCGATTGAAAAGCGCGGAACAGCAATGGGTGTTTTCGGGTTAGTCATGATTTTTGCTCCAGCAATTGGTCCTACTTTATCAGGGTGGATTATTGAACATTACACGTGGAGAACATTGTTTTATATGATTGCACCAATTGCAGCGCTTATTGTAATCTTTGCTTTCTTTATGCTCAAAGATAAAAAAGAGAAAGTAAATATTACACTTGATATACTTTCGCTTGTTTTATCGAGTATAGGATTTGGTGGATTATTATACGGTTTCAGTTCTGCAGGAGATAAAGGCTGGGGAGATATAGAAGTTTATGGAACGATTATTATTGGAGCGATTGCTTTAATCTTATTTATTCTTCGTCAATTGAAATTGGAGAGACCCATGCTCGATTTCCGCATTTATAAACATCCGATGTTTGCACTTTCTTCTGTTATTTCGATGGTCGTGAATATGGCGCTGTTTTCTGCCATGATTTTAATGCCTATTTACGTACAAACGATTCGAGGCATTTCACCTATCCATTCAGGGTTATTAATGTTACCGGGTGCGATTGTTATGGGGATTATGTCGCCGATTACCGGTAAACTATTTGATAAACATGGTGCAAGAAGTCTAGCGATTATTGGATTAGTAATTACAGCTGTTTCTACGTACTATTTTAGTACTTTGTCGTTAACAACTCCATATTGGGAGCTGATTACACTGTACACCGTTCGGATGTTTGGTATGTCCATGGTTATGATGCCAATTATGACAAATGGATTGAATCAACTACCACAACAAATGAATCCGCACGGTACAGCTATGAACAATACCTTGTCCCAAGTGTCAGGGGCAATTGGTTCTGCTTTATTGGTTACGGTGATGTCTAAACGGACAGAAGCACATGCCGAAGAATTAATGGAATCTGCGATGAGTCAAGTAATGGGGCAGCCGACTGCTGAAGCGCTAGTAGCTATCAAAGGTGAAGTAATGGTGAAGGCGATGGTGGATGGAATCAATGATGCATTCTTAGTTGCTACTGTTCTTATAGGGGTAGCATTACTTTTATCGTTTTTCATTAAACGGGCTAAACCAGCAGAAGAAATATATGCTAAAGAAGCACCAAAACATGCTTAATGCAAAGGAGGCTGTCCCCAAAGTCATGAAAATGGCTTTGGGGGCAGCCTTCTTGTTTTGTTGAATCAGAAGATCATTCATTACTTTTTACCGTCCTCAAAAGGTATGTTTAAGACCAAAATGGAGGAATTTAGTCAGGAAAATGTCCTTCATGGAAGCCATGAGCAACAAAATCCAGCAAAGGAATGGGCTGTTTACGGGAATCTCATTGATACCTCTATTTTAGGAACTTTTTAGACACCCACCTTTGTATATCTGAAACATTTGATTTTCAAAAAGGATGAAAATGAATGATCTAGACTAGGTCTTTTTATAATTTATATTGAATATAGTAATTTTGGTCATTCTCTTTTATACCCTTTCCTTAGAGCTTATTGATAAATTATTAAAATCATATATTTAAAAGAAAGAATACAAAATTGGAAAATAGTTAATAGGAGTTATATAATTAATCTAGATTTCTACTTTTTATTTTACCAATTTTTCAGGATGTTATTCCAGATAAATATTATTACTTTATTAAAATTATTATAAATAAGTATTGATTTTTAATTAATATAGTTTATTATATTAATTATCAATAATAATTCTAATTAAGAGGTGACGTGAAGATGACGAAAAAACTAACGACAAGCTGGGGAGCACCAGTAGGCGATAATCAAAACTCTATTACAGCTGGACAACGTGGACCAGTTCTAATTCAAGATGTACATTTATTAGAGAAACTAGCTCACTTCAACCGCGAACGTGTTCCAGAGCGAGTTGTTCACGCAAAAGGTGCTGGAGCACATGGTACTTTCACTGTGACAAATGATGTATCGAAATATACAAAAGCGAAACTGTTCAATGGTGTTGGGAAAGAAACGGACATGTTTATTCGTTTCTCAACAGTGGCTGGAGAATTAGGTTCAGCTGATACAGTTCGTGACCCACGTGGATTCTCTGTAAAGTTCTACACAGAAGAAGGAAACTACGATATTGTTGGGAATAATACACCTGTTTTCTTTATTCGTGATGCAATTAAATTCCCGGATTTCATTCATACACAAAAAAGAGACCCGAGAACGCATTTGAAAAATCCAACAGCGGTATGGGATTTCTGGTCACATTCTCCTGAATCTTTACATCAAGTAACAATCTTAATGTCTGACCGTGGTATTCCAGCTACTCTTCGTCATCAACATGGGTACGGAAGCCATACGTTTAAATGGGTAAATGCAGAAGGACAAGCGGTATGGGTAAAATACCACTTTAGAACAGAACAAGGAGTTAAAAACCTTGATGTGGACCTTGCTGCAAAACTTGCGGGGGAAAATCCAGATTATCATACAGAAGATTTATTCAATGCGATTGAAAAAGGTGATTTCCCGGCTTGGAAGCTTTACGTTCAAATCATGCCTTTAGAAGATGCTGACACGTACCGCTTTGACCCGTTTGATGTAACAAAAGTTTGGTCTCAAAAAGATTATCCATTAATTGAAGTAGGACGTATGGTTCTAAATAAAAATCCAGAAAACTACTTTGCTGAAGTAGAGCAAGCAACATTCTCGCCAGGAACATTTGTACCAGGTGTAGAAGCTTCTCCAGATAAAATGCTTCAAGGACGCTTATTTGCATATGGAGATGCACATCGTTACCGTGTTGGTGCGAATCATAACCAACTTCCAGTTAATCGTCCAAAAGCAGAGGTTAATAATCATCAACGCGATGGTTTTATGGCTGGAGATGGTAATGGTGGACGTTCTGTATACTATGAGCCAAATAGCTTTGGTGGTCCAAATGAAGTACCTGAAGCGAAAGTTACTCCATTTGATGTAACAGGACAAGCTGCGCAAGTAGCATATGATCATGATGATCATTACACTCAGGCTGGTGACCTTTATCGCTTGCTAAGTGAAGAAGAGCGTACTCGTCTAGTAGCCAATATTGTAGGGGCGATGAAGCCGGTAGAGATTGAGGAAATTAAACTCCGTCAAATTAGCCACTTCTATAAAGCAGACCCAGAATATGGTACACGTGTTGCTGAAGGACTTGGCCTAGCTGTGCCGCAACAAGCTTAATAGATTAGTAAAAAATAGGTATCCCCATATTGAGGGGATACCTATTTTTTTAAGATTTATCGTTAGAAAGATGAAACTTGGATACATATTGTGCAAGTGTATTGATTACGAGAGAACTTAGTTCATTATCATAGCGTGTGTCTTGAATTAAATGCACCATTTTCTTAGTGGACATATCAACATTTTCCACCGTACGGAAGTTTTGTTCGTTGACGATGGCAATGCTGCGAATGATATCACGCATCTGTTCTGTTACATTTGGTTGGGTTGCCGATGCTTGAGACATAGATGTTAATACATCACGTACAACGCGAATATATTCAGAACCTTTTTCCACTTCGTCGCTGCTGTTTTGAATAGAATTCTGAACAAGTGAAGAACTGTGTTCGATGTTTTCTAACGTATGTTTAATTTCCTTTGTTGCAAAAGTCGTTTGATCGGCGAGCTTGCGTATTTCTTGGGCAACAACAGCAAAACCTCTTCCATACTCACCAGCGCGAGCAGCTTCAATTGTTGCGTTTAAGGCGAGTAAATTCGTTTGTTCAGCAATAGCATTGATTGTATTGACGATGCGTTCAATATTTTGAGAAGATTGTGTGAATGTTTCGGTTAAGGTGAGCGTATCATGAACCTTTTTCACAATCTCGCTCATTTTATGGTCAATGCCTGCGACTTGTTTTTGTGCTTCAAGCAATTGTTCCTGACTCATTTTTTCCATACCATTTAATGTTTCGTGGATTTGATTGACTTGATTCATAGCTTGATGCACGTCGTGTAATTGCTGCTGTGTGCTCTCTAACATTTCATTCATTTGTTCAATAACGGAATGGGAGTTTTGCTCAACGATAATGGTTCGCTTACGCAATGTTTGATTCATTTGTTCGACATCAAGTGCAGCTGATTTTACTTGATAAATCAATTCTTCTTGACTGTCTATGAAATTATTAACCCAGCGTCCCATAGCCCCCGTTTCATCATTGGAAAGCAGTTCTTTTTTAACACGAATCGTTAAGTCACCGCCGCCTTCTGCGATTGTTTGAATCATTTCCGTCATTCGATTTAGACGATTAACAATTGGTTTTAATTGTTTTTTATGAAAATAGGAAGTGGCGAGTACACCGTATAAAATGTTAATGAGTAAAGCTAACCAGGGCGGAACGAAAAAAGCCGTTAAAAGTTGATAGAGTACAATTCCAAGCATGGTAAGCAGGATGAAGCTTTTACCCAGACGAAAGCCGATAGAGCGTGTTCGATATACTTCTTCTAAATCACCTTCACACATCATCCCCCAAACATCAGGTGAACCAGGCAGCTGGAAAGTAACTCCTTTTCCGATGACGGGAATGTGGCGATAATCAGAATATCCGGGGAACTCAACGAATAGATTTTCGCCATTATCAATTGTATGTTGAACACCAGGATGTAATTTTTTTGTGGCAGGATTGGTGAAGCGAATTTCGAATTCAGTATGCTTCTTAATTTTTACAATTCCCCAATGTTTTGTTGTTACACCATCTTTTAAATTCTCTCCGAGTGAGAAGGTGTGGTCTTCAAACCGGCTGCGAGATAATGCTATCCCTTGTTCGATAGATGGATCTAGGTGAGATTCAATCATAAAAATATAATTATCGCCGGAATCTTGATAAATATGTCCAGCCTCTCGTTGAATTAAATCTCCTATCACATCATTTGGAAGTCGACCGACTAGTATATAAACGAGGGCGCCATCTTTTATGACAGGTTGGAAAAATAAAATCGTAACTTCATCATGGAATTTGGAAGTGCGGGATCCGATTTCTAATGTTAACGAATCCGTAAAGGGACCGTAAAGAAGGTGCTGCTCCGTTTGGATGACCCGCTCTATTGCTTTTTTATAGATTGGAGTTTGATTTGTATTGTAAGTGTGACCGATATGCTTTGGGTAGCTTGAAAAGACTACTTTTCCTTGTGGGTTTAGAATGAATAATTCAGTAAAATATGTACTTTTTTCCTTGGAAACTTCTAAAAAAGAATTTAAATCTTGCTCAGAGATACGTTCTAATTCTTGCGCTCGTTTTTCTAAAGAAGCCCATCGCTCATTTGTCCATTCGTATAAAAGATTAACGCGAGTCTTCGCGATGCTTTCAAAAATTTCCTCGACTGACTCTTTGGATGAGCGATTTAACCTATACGACCACCATAAAGGGAGACCTTCTTTAAAATCTAACCAGTCAAAAAAGCCCATATGTATTCTCATTCCCTTCTGACTTTATTAAAAAATAGGTTCTGTTACATAACGTTGTTGACTTTCGTTTCTCTTATTATGAATATTCAAAAAATAATATGTAATATTATTTGACATGTTTTGTTAGGAGTATTGTAGCATGAAAGTATAGAAAGGGAAACAGCAAAATCAATTATGTTAGTTCTTTCGTATGATATAAGCGTTAATATTCGTTTTTTTGTTAATCTTGTAGAGTTATTATTTAAAAAGAATAAAAGCTTAGGTATGGAAAATATAATGAATATAAGAGGGGTGGCTGTAACACTTTTCACCGTAATGGAGGAATTGGAATGGAAGCGATAATGAGGAACTTCTTTCAATTTTTAGCGAGAAATAAACGCGTGAATAAGTGGGCTGCGAAATATGGGTTGCACCTAGGTGCGCAAAAATTTGTGGCAGGATTATCTATTGAACAAGCAATTACACAAGTACGGCTGTTACATGAAGACGGGCGAGTAGCGACATTAGATCATTTGGGTGAATTTGTAAAAAGTGAAGCGGAGGCAAGGCAATCTGCTTATATGTGTTTGAAAGCGTTAGAGGCAATTGCTGAAGCAAATGTTCCTTCCCATTTATCTGTTAAGTTGACATCGCTTGGACTAGATATAAGTGATGATTTATGTTTTGAACAGATGTGTCATATTCTAAATAAAGCGAGTGAGCATCGGATTTTTGTTCGGATTGATATGGAGGATTATGCACATTGTCAACAAGCGATTGATCTCTTTAAGCGATTGCGGAAGATGTATGACGGAGTAGGTCTTGTTTTACAAGCTTATTTATATCGAACGGAACAGGATCTACGAGACTTGGGTCAAATCAGTGCCAACCTTCGTCTTGTGAAAGGGGCTTATAAAGAATCACCTGAAGTGGCTTTTCCAAAGAAAGTGGATGTAGATAAGAATTATTTAAAAATTATTAAACAGCATTTGTTAAATGGGCATTATACAGCGGTAGCTAGTCATGACGAGCAGATTATTCATCAAGTGAAAGAGTTTGTAAGAGAAAAAGAGATAAAAAGAGATCAATTTGAGTTTCAAATGCTTTTTGGCATTCGCGAAGATTTGCAAAAGAAATTAGCAAGTGAAGGATATACAGTACGCGTCTATGTACCGTATGGAAAGGATTGGTTCGGTTACTATATGAGACGCTTAGCTGAAAGGCCGGCTAATGTTTGGTTTGTGATGAAGAATTGGATGAAATAAGAGGAGGAATGACGAGATGGTATTTTCCTATAAACATGAACCATTTACTGATTTTTCTTTACAAGAAAACAAAGATGCTTTCATAACAGGTCTAGCAAAGGTGGGGGCGTGCCTCGGTCAAGAGTATCCGTTAATTATTGGGGGAGAGCGAATTTCAACAAAAGAAAAAATTATTTCGGTTAATCCAGCCAATCATAGCCAGGTTATAGGCAATGTGTCAAAAGCAAATAAGCAACTTGCAGAAAATGCGATGCAGGTAGCTGCGGAAACATTTAAAACATGGCGTAAGACAAAGCCAGAGATGAGAGCGGATATTCTTTTTCGTGCAGCTGCAATTGTTCGGCGTCGCAAGCATGAATTTTCAGCATGGTTAGTGAAAGAGGCGGGAAAACCATGGAATGAAGCAGATGCGGATACGGCAGAAGGAATTGACTTTATGGAATATTATGGACGGCAAATGTTGAAGCTGAAGGACGGGATTCCGGTAGAAAGTCGGCCATCTGAATTCAATCGTTTTGCCTATATTCCACTTGGAGTAGGTGTTATTATTTCACCATGGAATTTTGCTTTTGCAATTATGGCAGGGATGACAACGGCGGCTGTCGTATCAGGCAATACGGTCTTATTGAAACCGGCTAGTACAACTCCGGTTATTGCAGCCAAGTTTATTGAAGTGCTTGAAGAATCGGGTCTTCCTGCTGGTGTTGTGAACTTTATTCCGGGAAGTGGAGCAGAAGTAGGAGATTATTTGGTGGATCATCCAAGCACACGTTTTATTAGTTTTACGGGTTCACGTGATGTGGGGATTCGTATTTTTGAACGAGCATCGAAAGTGCAGGATAGTCAAATTTGGTTGAAGCGTGTCATTGCGGAAATGGGAGGGAAGGATACGATTGTTGTCGATAAAGAAGCAGACTTAGAGCTTGCGGCGCAATCGATTGTTGCCTCTGCATTCGGGTTCTCAGGTCAGAAATGTTCAGCTTGCTCACGGGCGGTTGTTGTGGCGGATGTGTATGATACGGTTTTAAATCGTGCTGTTGAATTAACGAAGAAGTTAATGGTTGGTGATCCAGCTTATCAAGAAAATTTTATGGGACCGATGAATGACCAAGCGGCTTTTGATAAAGTTATGAGTTATATCGAAATAGGGAAACAGGAAGGGAAGTTAATGATTGGAGGCAAGGGGGATGATAGAGAAGGATGGTTTATTCAGCCTACTATATTCGCTCATGTAGAAGAACATGCACGTATTATGCAGGAGGAAATTTTCGGACCTGTAGTTGCTTTCTGTAAGGCGCGTGATTTTGCTCATGCGCTGGAAATTGCGAATAATACGGAGTATGGCTTAACGGGTGCTGTTATTTCGAATAATCGTTCTCATATTGAAAAAGCACGTGAAGATTTTCATGTTGGAAATTTATATATTAATAGAGGGTGTACGGGTGCGATTGTTGGTTACCAACCCTTTGGTGGATTTAATATGTCAGGGACAGATTCAAAAGCAGGCGGTCCAGATTATTTGATTCAGCATATGCAGGGAAAGACCATTTCTGAAATGTTTTAAAGTACTTTTATATGATTAAATTCCCCTTCAGCTTTAATCACTATTTTTCTTCATTATCATATTTTAGCAGGGTAAGGATGATAATGAAGGGGGAAAAATGATGAATATAGATGAAAGATCTCCGTGGTATTCTCAAGGAGTTAATTGGCAAGGGATGGGGCAAGGCGGCTATTGGCCTGGAACATGGCAAACAGGTTATTGGCCAGGCGGTCATTGGCACGGCGGAGGTCACTGGCATGGAGGCCATCACGGAGGTCATTGGCACGGAGGTCACTGGCATGGGGGACATCAGGGCGGAGGTCATTGGCATGGAGGAGGCCATCATCATGGAGGACAGTGGCAAGGAAGGTATTAGTAAAGTGGTCAATGATTGCGCGTGTATGAGAAATGATAAAAAAGCTGTTCCTGAGTTTGGAACAGCTTTTTTATGTTGTTATTCCGCATGTAACGAGCAGTAAGCCCCCTCTGATAGAAGCTTTACTTCATGATGAAAAATGATATTCTTTTACAAAGAAATCGACCGTTCTTAACAAGAGATTAATAATTCTCCTTTATATTGTAGGAAAGAAGAGGAGAAATCTTTGTTGTTAGTTAGTTTATAACGAACGGGAGATGATTCAGTGCTTAAAAGGTTCATCAGTGGATTTTTAATGATAGTCATCATCAGTTGTATTTACCTCTATGCTCCTGAAGCGCCGCGCAATCAAGAAGAAACGGCATTGGCACAAACGTTTGTTGAAAATGAAGAATGGTTCATTCCGAATCGGCATATCCCAGATGATTTACATGTAACGGAAGTGGGGCAAAGTATTACAGATTCTAAGGGTGAGCTTACATTGCTTGCAAAAGCAACAGAAATTGCACCTATTGTGGTTGGTCCTATTGAAATTATGATTAAAGATGTGAAAGTCATTCATGTTGTACCTGATAATAGCATGATGGATTTCTTTCAAGCTTATACGAAGAAACAAGAATTTGATATGATAAAGATGAGTGTCGAAATTCATAATACATCAAGTGATACGGTACAGTTCACCCCGGTTACTCGTTTAGAAACGACCGATGGTGAGCAGAAAACCGAAGAGGATAATTTGTTTTTAGAAGAGATACAGGGGACATTCATAGGTGGAGATGTGAAGCGAGGGGATATTGGGTTTATCCTAAATGACCAAGCCCAATCAACGTTGCAAGGTATACACATATTTACAAGTGATGCGGTAAATACTGACGGAACCGTTTTCGAACAAGGAAAAGAAATTGAAATTAACTTTTAAATGGAAACAGCGATTCTTGTCTGAGGGGAATCGTTTTTTTTTTTTTTTTTGTTTGGATAATATTCGTGAAAAATGGTGATTTTATATTATGATGTGGTTTCTTTGATGGAAAAAGTGAACATTGACGAATAAAATATTGTTTTATCAGATTGATAGTTCGTATATAATGATGAGAAAGACAGGAGGGGGAAGTGCAGATGTTTAAAACAAAGAAAGTGTTGCTGTTAGGGTCAGGGGAGCTTGGGAAAGAGGTTGCTATTGAAGCGCAGCGTCTTGGTGTGGAAACCATTGCAGTGGATCGCTATGAACAAGCTCCAGCGATGCAGGTTGCTCATCGGAGTTATGTGGTTGATATGTTAGATGGAGAGAAAATTCGTGAAATCGTTGAAAGAGAAAAACCAGATTTAATTGTCCCGGAAATTGAGGCCATTGCGACTTCAGAATTATTGAAGCTAGAGGATGAGGGATTTCGTGTCATTCCAACCGCACGTGCAGCGAAGTTAACGATGGATCGGGAAGGAATTCGCCGTTTAGCGGCTGAAACATTAGGTCTTCCAACGGCTGGCTATCGATTTGCGGATACATATGAAGAATTCGTGCAAGGAGCGCAAGAAATTGGTTTTCCGTGCGTTGTAAAACCCTTAATGAGTTCATCGGGAAAAGGGCAAAGTGTATGTACGTCTGAAACGGAACTTGCTAAGTCTTGGGAAATTGCGATGGAAGGCGGACGCGTACAAAATGGCCGTGTAATTATTGAAGAGTTTATTCACTTCGATTCTGAGATTACATTGTTAACAGTTCGTTCAGTAAATGGTACGAATTTCTGTGCTCCAATCGGTCACGTTCAAAAAGGCGGTGATTATATTGAATCTTGGCAGCCTCATAATATGACAGAACAGCAAATTGAAGAAGCGAAGCGAATTGCGAAGACGATTACAGATGAGCTAAGTGGATTTGGTTTATTTGGTGTTGAATTATTCCTTTCTGGAGAAAAGGTTTATTTCAGTGAGGTATCACCGCGCCCGCATGATACAGGTCTTGTCACGCTTGTGACGCAAGACTTATCTGAATTTGCCCTGCATGTGCGTGCGATTTTAGGATTCCCTATTCCCGAAATTACACTTATTACACCGGGAGCGAGCCGTCCGCTTAAGTCAGATGAAGAATACGAGGACTATTCAATTACTGGAGTAGACCAAGCTTTGTCTGTTCCGAATACACAAGTCCGTGTATTCGCTAAACCGGTTACGAAGATAGGTCGTCGTGTTGCTGTAGCGTTATCGACGGCTGAAACAGTAGAAGAAGCGAGGGATAAGGCGAAGCGAGCTTTAGACTTCTTACATGTTGAAAAATAAAGGCTTTCTTTATTCCACATTTAACGGGCAGTAAGACCCCCACCTCAAGCTTATGAGGAGTCAAAGAAGATAGGTGGGGGAAACTGCCCTTATTTAGTTGCGGCTCCTAGCCCCTCGAGGTCATAAGCTGTAATGCTCTGTGGCAAACTGCGCCACGCCGCATTTCATCTTATGCTTGTCGGGGCTGAACAGTCGCCTCACTTTTGTAGTAAAGGTCCGATTGGTGAGATATAGTGAAACTTACCTTTGCGGTTTTCAAAGGTAAGCTTTCACCAATCAGGTTCGTACGGTCACTTGATTGAAGCGAAGCGGAGATCTTAGTGACCGTAGAACGTGACTAACCATCAGTGGGGGATGAAGCGCCCCCCGCTGATGGAAGTTTCACTTTATGCTGAATGGCTTTTCAAGTATAAATATGATAGTATTTAGCTTTACTTAAATAGAGGAAGTGACATATTGTGATTCACATTGAAATACCTGAAGCAGACATTACAATTACACAGCGAAAACAAGTGCGAACAGCAGATGAGCCGGTAATTAAGGATATTTATGGATTTATTGATTTTCATCAAATTCCAAGAGATAAAGGCGGCATCTTCATGTTTTATAATGAAGCAGGCGAGCTCCTTTTTATTGGAAAAGCTCGAAAGCTTAGACAAAGAATTAAAAGACATTTTGAAGACCAAGTTTCACCGATGAAACATCATCGAAAAGAAGTTTACCAAATTGATGTTTGCGTCGTCGAGTCCCCAATGGAACGTGAGATTTATGAAACGTACATCATTAATGAATACCAAGCGAAATATAATATTGATAAAGTGTTTTTTAAATAATAATCAAAGAGTCGGAAACTTTAAAGTTTCCGGCTTTTTTAACTTGTAGGCGTTATTTTTTGAGAACTTGTTAGATAACGTTGTTAATTTTATGCTTTAGATATAATAAAAGGGCAAAAACTAAAAGAACGTTAAAATTGTAATGTTACATAGTATTTGTTAATATAATAATTAAGTAACATTAGATTGTGGGAGGAAACGGTGTGGAGTATGTCAATCCTATAAAAGACATCGAGAGTATTAATGCGATTAAACAAATTTTGCAACAGCAATCACAAAGAGATCTTTTGCTTTTCGTATTAGGTATCAATACGGGAATCAGAGTGAGTGAGTTACTGGCTTTAAAGGTGGATGATGTTTGGGAGGATTCTCATATTAAAGAATTTCTCCGTATTCGCGACACTAAGCATGAAGAGGTAAAGGCGTATTATTTAAATAATAATGTGAGAGATGTTCTCGGAAAATATTTGGCACAATGGAATTTTACCAGCAGTGATTATTTGTTTAAATCTAAGAAAAATAATCAACCGATTACACGCCAGCAAGCTTATCGAATTATTAATCATGCCGCCAAAGAAGTTGGAATTCCAGGGAAGATTGGAACACATACTTTAAGGAAAACATTTGGCTACCATGCGTATCGAAAGGGCATTGCGATTTCAATCTTAATGTCGATTTATCATCATCATTCCCCTGCAGAAACATTGCGTTATTTAGGGATTGAAAAGAATGAGGAACATTTAATTAGAGTAGACGTCAATTTATAGCGAAGCGAATTGTGATAAAACTATTTAACTCATAATAAAAACCTCCACAAGTATGAACTTGTGAAGGTTTCTAGAGTAGTGCTCGTATAAGTAGTTATTGTTCATCGTTATAGGTTTCGAGCGTAGCAGTCATATTAACATTTGTTAAATCTTTAACGTAGTCTTCTATAACATGAACTTGCAGTGTTTCTTTATTTTTCATGAACTTGAATATTCCGTTATTAAAATCTGTGCCGAGTTCCTTAAAGAAAATTCCTTCAAACTCAACATTCTTTGTATGGTTGAAAGTAAGTCGGTATTGATCATTTTCTTTAATAAGATACGCACGTACCCCTTTTTCAAAATGTCCTTCTTGGTCTTTAAGTGAACGAGACACAGATATGATATGAAGGTCAATAAATGGAATCTCACGTAATAAGGAGTTAATCACTGATTCTTTTGTGATTTGTTCCCAGCGGCTTTGCGCTGTTTGCCCCAGAACGATTTGTGTAATATGTTTCTCTCTTGCCACTTCAGCGATTACTTTGGTGACGGATCGTTTTTCATTATCTTTAATAATGAATTCTTCAGCGTTATGCTGTTCAGCTAATTGTTTCCATCTCGTAATATAAAATGATTTTTCTGCATCCAATTCATCGAAAGGCTTTGGATCAATCGTTAGGATATAGAGCGGGCAGTCAAGCATGCTCGCAATCTTACAGCCACGTTGAATGAGGCGTTCGCCATTTGGTCCATAATAAACGCAGACGAGGATGCTCTCATCCATGCGTCCTTTGATCTTCTTCATGATTTAGTTCACCTCAATAAATAGATGGGAATGAAACAAGTTAGTAAGTATCGTTAGACTATGTATGACTATAGCTTATGGTTCGGCTACAGTCAATTAAATTTATAAAGAATAAGGAGGGAGCCTGATTGTCTTGGTTACACATCATGATTGTAATGCCATTTATCTTTGCGCTATTGGTACCATTTCTATATAAATTCTTTACACCTCGAATTCATACAGGGTGGTTTGTATTCATTGTGCCGCTTGTATTATTCTTATCTCTTCTAAAATACATCCCTGCTATTGCTGACGGAAAGACTGTCCATCACTCCGTACCGTGGATGCCATCTTTAGGAATTAATTATACAACCTATATGGATGGGTTGGGGCTTATTTTTGGACTTTTAATTACTGGAATCGGCACATTAGTTGTTCTTTACTCCATTTACTATATGTCCAAACACCGTGAATCCCTTCATAACTTCTATGTGTATTTGCTGTTATTCATGGGAGCAATGCTTGGAGTTGTTTTTACTGATAATGTTTTAGTTTTATATGTATTTTGGGAAATGACTAGTATCTCCTCGTTCTTATTAATTGCGTATTGGTACCAGCGGAAGAAATCTCGCTATGGTGCTCAAAAATCTATGCTTATTACAATATTCGGTGGTTTGGCGATGCTTGCTGGGTTTATCATGCTATCCATGATAACAGAAACGTATAGCCTGCGAGAAATGTTCAATCAAGTAGACGTCATTACTGCACACTCTTTATTCCTTCCTGCAATGCTTTTAATTCTATTAGGCGCTTTTACGAAATCTGCTCAGTTTCCATTTAGCATTTGGCTGCCAGATGCCATGGAAGCACCCACACCAATTAGTGCTTATCTGCACTCTGCGACAATGGTGAAGGCTGGTATTTATTTGGTAGCTCGGTTTACGCCCATATTTGGCGGAAATGCGGAATGGTTTTGGACGATCTCAAGTATCGGGCTCATCACTTTGTTGTATGGTTCTATCAATGCGGTTAAACAAACGGATTTAAAAGCGTTGTTAGCTTATTCGACCATTAGTCAATTAGGGTTAATTATGTGTCTGCTTGGCTTGGGATCTGCGGCTCTTTATTTCGGGTATGGAGATGAGGCAACGGTCTATGCAGCGGCCATTTTAGCAGCCATCTTCCACTTAATTAATCACTCTACATTTAAAGGTAGTCTGTTTATGGTCGTTGGTATTATTGACCATGAAACAGGGACCCGTGATATTCGAAAACTTGGCGGTTTGATGGGACTTATGCCGATTTCCTTTACACTAACCATTATTGGAAGCTTTGCTATGGCGGGGTTACCCCCATTTAATGGATTTTTGAGTAAGGAGATGTTTTTTACAGGTGTCTTGAATGCCTCTCAAATGAACATATTTAGCATGAATACATTCGGCTTACTCTTCCCAACGATTGCGTGGATTGCTAGTGTATTTACGTTTATTTACTGCATGATTTTACTGTTCAAAACATTTATGGGAAGGTATCAACCGATCAAATTAGAGAAGGCAGCGCATGAAGCTCCGTTAGGCATGGTGATTTCGCCTATTATACTAGCCTCGCTCGTCATTCTTATTTTCTTTTTCCCAAATGTGCTTTCCCATTATTTATTACAACCTGCGTTAATTGCTATTTTACCAATCTTTGCTCAAAGCGGTGGCATTGATGTGAAGATTAGTGCTTGGCACGGTTGGAATACAGAGTTATTTATGACGTTGGGGATTGTAGGACTGGGAACCTTCATGTACATCTATTTGAAAAAGTGGTCCAGGGTATACGGCCTGTTTTCTCAAAGGTGGACGCTCAATGCTGGATATGATTTTGCGATTGAGAAGATGGAGAGGTTTTCCCAAGGATTCACAAATCGATATATGACTGGTTTTATTAGAGATTATGTTGTGTACATTTTTGCAGTGCTGATTGTTATGATTGGTGGTTCTCTTTGGTTATTTGATGGAATCGCGATGGATATTTCAAATGATGCTCCTATTAGTCTATACGAAGGAGGAGTAGTTGTCGGGATGATTATTGCGGCAATTACCGTTCTGTTAGCTAAATCCAGGCTGACGGCCATCATTGCGGTTGGAGTGCTTGGCTATCTTGTATCTATGCTGTTTGTCATCTTCCGTGCACCTGATTTAGCTCTTACTCAATTGGTTGTTGAAACGGTGACAGTTGCTCTATTTTTATTGTGTTTCTACCACCTGCCAGAATTTCGAAAAGAAACGGTTCGGATGCGATTTAAATTAACTAATTTAATCATTTCTATTGGAGTGGGAGTAATTGTTACCATCATCGCATTGTCTGCCAATAGCACAAGGCTTTTTGAACCAATCTCAAGCTACTTTGAGAATTCTTACGATCTTGCAGGTGCTAAAAACATAGTAAATGCTATCCTTGTTGATTTCAGGGGTA
This sequence comes from Peribacillus asahii, assembly GCF_004006295.1. Taxonomy (NCBI): domain Bacteria; kingdom Bacillati; phylum Bacillota; class Bacilli; order Caryophanales; family Bacillaceae; genus Peribacillus; species Peribacillus asahii. The sequence goes on along the minus strand of NZ_CP026095.1, from coordinate 4,146,481 downwards.
TTGATACGATGCTGGAAATATTTGTTCTATGTATTGCGAGCCTTGGAGTGTACACATTAATTAAACTTCGATTAGCGGGGAGGGATTAAGCATGAAGAAGCCTAATGACATTATTTTGCATGCTGTCACAAAAGTGGCTGTACCGATTATCCTCGCCTTCTCGTTTCATCTTTTTTTCTCCGGACATCATAATCCGGGTGGAGGGTTTATCGGCGGGCTAGCGATTGCCTCCGCATTGACACTTTTATTTCTTGCTTTTGATATTGAAACGGTGCGTGCCAATATTGGTGTAGATTTTAAAGTAGTTGCAGCAATTGGCGTTTTGCTTGCGGTACTAACTGGAGTAGGGTCATTTTTTTTCGATGCTCCATTTTTAAGTCATACATTTGACTATTTCAATCTTCCTATCTTTGGGAAGACAGAGCTTGCAACGGCTGTTCTTTTTGATGTCGGGGTTGCGTTAGCTGTTATTGGAACGTCTGTTACGACTATTTTAAGCATAAGTGAGGATCGATAAAGATGGAAACGTTAATGTCTTTCCTTGTTGGGATATTGTTTATGATTGGCACATATTTAATTTTGGCTAAAGGCTTATTAAGAATCATATTAGGAACTTCTATTATCAGTCATGCAGTCCATCTGCTCATTTTAACAATGGGGGGACTCAAGACAGGGGGGCCTCCGTTATTAGGTTTGAAAAATACATCCTATACGGATGCCCTGCCACAAGCCCTTATTTTAACAGCAATTGTGATTAACTTTGCCGTAACGGCTTTGTTTTTAGTGCTAAGCTATCGCGCGTATAAACTTGTGGGTACTGATGATGTGGGTCAAATGAGGGGTAATGCGGATGAATAATATTGTGATTTTGCCAATCATTATCCCATTAATAATGGGGATGATATTGGTAATATTCAAGAAAAATATTCAATTTCAACGGTGGATGAGTCTTATTGCCATTGCAGCTGTTGGGAGTACATCAATTTATTTGATGACTCAAATTAAAGAGCATGGTATACAAACGCTGCAATTGGGCGGCTGGCAGGCTCCTTTTGGAGTGAGCATGGTAGCGGATATGTTTGCTGTATTACTGCTTACTACAACGAGTTTTGTTGCCTTTTGTTGTTTAATATATGCGTTCGGTTCGATTGGGAAGGAGAGGGAATCCTACTATTTTTACCCGATGTTCTTGTTCCTTCTTACAGGTATTAATGGGTCATTTTTGACAGGGGATATATTCAATTTATTCGTCTGCTTTGAAGTGATGTTAATTTCTTCTTATGTCCTTTTATCTTTAGGAGGAACGAAGATACAGCTCTGGGAGTCTATTAAATATGTTCTTGTGAATATCATTTCTTCTTTTCTCTTTTTGCTTGCCGTTGCCTATTTGTATGCGATGACAGGCACGTTGAATTTAGCTCATCTATCTGTACGTATAGCAGAGGTTGGGCAAGATGGCTTGATGACTACCGTTGCTATCTTATTTTTAATCGTATTCAGCCTGAAGGCAGCGCTATTCTTATTCTTTTGGCTGCCGGGTTCTTACAGTGCTCCCCCAACAGCGGTTGCAGCGGTTTTTGCAGCATTGCTCACAAAGGTCGGGATGTATGCGATCTTTCGAATGTTTACGCTCGTATTTTATCATGAACCTCAAGTTACCCATTTAATCATTGGGATACTAGGGGGATTAACGATGGTGCTTGGAGCATTTGGAGCAATCGCTTATTGGGATATTAAAAAAATATTAGCGTATAACGTAATTGTCGGAGTTGGCCTGATTATGTCTGGCCTAGCTGCTTTTACATCAACGGCGATTACTGGCTCTATATACTATCTTATCCATGACATCATTATTAAAGCCCTTATCTTTCTTCTAGGGGGGACGATGATTCATTTAACAGGTACAAGTAATTTGAAAGACATGAGCGGATTAATTCGTACACATCCCTATGTAGGATGGATGTTCTTTATCGCTGCTCTATCATTAGCAGGTATACCGCCTTTGAGTGGTTTTATCGGTAAAGTATTGATTACAAAAGGAACGTTTGAAGCGAGCTATTTTTGGTTAGGCGGTATAGGTCTGTTAACAAGCTTGCTAGTTTTGTATTCGGTTATGAAGATTTTTATGAACGGTTTTTGGGGAGAAACGCTTTTGAGTGAGGATATGGAGAAGGGAACTACGAAAGGATTAATGTTTCCTATGGGATGTCTCCTTGCTGCTACTGTTGTATTAGGCTTTGGTGCAGAGGGGATTCATGAATATGTGAGTATGGCAGCAGAAGGCTTATTACGTCCTGAACTATATATTGAAGCTGTATTAGGAAGAAATCCAATGCCTTAGAGTTCTACTTTATATGATATATGATTGAAAGGGGGGAGTTCATTGTCTATCCAAGTATTAATTAATTTATTTCTTGCTGCCCTGTGGATGTTTCTCCAAGATGAATTAAGCATATTGACTTTTTTCAGCGGCTATTTAATCGGGTTAATTGTTCTATGGATTTTACGTCACTTTTTTGCTAAACCTTTTTATCTTAGCAGCTTTGTGGCTGTATTCAAATTGTTCCTTGTCTTTATTTACGAATTGATTACATCAAGCCTCCTTGTTATGCGGCAAGTGTTACGGCCAAAGATCAGTATTACACCTGGAATTATTACGTTAAAAACAGATTTAGAAGGAGAGTTGGAAATAACTTTACTTGCTTTGCTTTTAACATTGACTCCTGGTTCTGTCGTTTTGGAAGTATCTCAAGACGGGAAGGTCTTTTATATTCATGCGATGGACATTCCTGAATCAAGTGATGCAGTTTATCGATCACAACATAAATTCGAAAAGGCCATTAAGGGGGTAACACGCAAATGGTGGAATTAATTTTGATGAGTTCGTTGTTTTTGTTAATCCTCTCTATTTTACTTACTCTTTATCGGGTTATTAAGGGACCTTCGATGCCTGATAGAGTGCAGGCATTGGATGCGATTGGTATCAATTTACTTGCTGGAGTAGCAATTTTTGCTGTCCTGCTTAGAACGTCAGCTTTTTTAGAAATCATTCTGTTAATCGGCATTCTCTCGTTTGTTGGAACGGTGGCTTTTGCTAGGTTTATTGAAAGAGGTGTGGTCATTGAACGTAAGCCTGCCGATTGAAGCGATAGCGGTTATTTTGATTTTTACCGGAACGGTGTTCGCTTTTTTAAGTGCAATTGGATTAATTCGACTACCCGATGTGTACACGCGTTCCCATGCAGCATCAAAAAGTGCGACGCTTGGTGTACTTTGTGTCTTATTTGGGACGTTGCTCTATTTCTGGATTACAGAGGGCGTTTTTAGTGTCCGTTTACTTCTTGGAATCTTCTTCGTATTCCTAACGGCTCCTGTTGCAGCCCATGTGATTTGTCGCGCTGCTTATCGTTCTAATGTAGAATTGGCTGAAGAAAGTGTCCAAGATGATTTGAAAAAAGTGATGCGAGAAAAATAAAAAAATGAAGGGTTACTCTGTAATATTAAAGACAGGTGATTAATAGATACTTAAAATCAACATTTGTCTATAATGTTGCACATTATATTATATATGGTACATCACTATGCATATAGTGGTGTATTTTTTATTATAGAAGACCTCATTTAATACAACAACTACACTCTATATAAAATGATTCACAAATACATAATGTAATTTTCTGTTCATCTTCTGTTCACATACCGATTATAAACTAAGGATGTCAAAAAGAGATTGGAGGAATTAAGATGAACATTGCCTGGAAAGAAATAAAGAAAAATAAAATAAGATTTTTGATTTTAGGCTCAATCGTTTTTCTTGTTAGTTTATTAACATTTATAATATCAGGTTTAGCAAATGGATTATCTCAAGACAATGCTGCATTAATTAAAAATCTACCAAACGGACAGTTTTATATGACTAAAGATGCAAACGAAACTTACAACCTGTCAAGAATCCATAGCAGGATCCAAGATGAAATATTAAACAAACAAAGTGATGCTGTAGCTTTTTCAATTCAAATGGGGTTTTTAAATGATCATGAGGAGAAGCAACGAAGCATTGCCTTTGTTACTTCGACCCACTCAGAGTTTTTTCAAAATGTGAATAAAGGAGAAATCATACTAGACCGTTCTATGGAAGATGAGGGTATAAAAATTGGGGACATTTTAACGAATAATCAATACAATGGGCAATTTATTGTAAAAGGTTTTGTAGACCAAAGTAAATTCAGTCACGCACCAGTCGCTTATATCAGTGTAGAAGACTATAAAGAAATGTACAAGGTCAACGAAATGCAATTACTTTTCATACCGGGAGATGATTCCACACAAGTAGCAGCTGATTTACAATCATTTTCGAAGAATGAGTTCCTTAATACCATTGCGAGTTATAAAGCGGAACAGATGTCCTTGAATATGATTATTTGGTTTTTAGTTGTGATTAGCGGAATGTTATTTGCTATCTTTTTCTATATGATGAACGTTCAAAAAATAGGTTTATACGGAATCCTTAAAGCAATTGGTGTCAAAACGAGTGTCTTGTTTAAAATGATGTGGACCCAAATGGTTTTTATAACCGTCATTGCACTTTGTACATCCATTGCGCTTAGTCAAGTTTTTAACTTGATGGCACCTAAAGGAATGCCTTTTTATTTAACCCCTGAAGCCACCATTCAATTGTCAATCATCTTCTTAATAATTGGATTTATTGGAGCTACTCTTTCAGGTATACAAATAAAAAAAGTCGAACCATTACAAGCCATTCAACAAGGAGAGAGTTAATATGTCTATACTTACAATAGATGAAGTTAGGAAAACATTTATAAATGGTGAAGTGAAGGAAGAAGTCCTAAAAGGAATTCATCTCTCCCTGAGAGAAGGAGAAATAACCGCATTAATGGGGGCTTCGGGTTCTGGTAAAAGCACACTCCTAACTATAGCGGCTGGACTTCAACCTGCATCAGATGGGCAAATCATATTTGAAGGGGAGAATTTGACTACTTTGAATTCAGAGCGAGTTCGGAAAATACGCGCGAGTAAATTTGGTTTCGTCTTTCAATTTGCACATCTCGTTCCTTTTCTGACAGTTGAAGAGCAACTGATGCTCATGCTGGATGTGTCTGAATCGAAACTTGAGAAACGGGAACAAAAAAAAGAAGTGAACAAACTACTGAAATTAGTGGAAATGGATCATCGGAGAAATGCCTATCCATCTTCTTTATCAGGTGGCGAAAAGCAGCGTGTTGCCATTGCTCGTGCCATGGTCCATAAACCAAAAGTTCTTTTTGCGGATGAACCAACTGCAAGTTTAGATTCAAAAAGGTCTAAAGATATTATGATATTAATTCGAAATCTATCTAAAACTCTAAACTTAGCGACTTTAATGGTCACACATGACGAAGAAATGCTTTCTTATGCAGACCATATTATTAAAATGAGTGATGGACGGATTTTGCGAAGTATAAAATAAATTCATTCAATGATGATAGTAAAAGTATGGTATCTATTTATTAAGTGTATATGTATTTTAGTCATAGGAAACTGAAATTTTACCACTTAGATTTCCTTGCTTTTCAATCGTTAATGATTATAATGCAAGTAATTAAACATAGTCATTTTGAATGATATAGGAGCAAACATTTATGACAAGTATTCTAATTGTTGATGACGATATCAATATTTTAAAACTTGTAGATATTCACTTATCTGAACAGGGGTATAAAGTATTCCGAGCAAAAAATGGTATTGAAGCTTTGGAAATTCTTCAAAAGGAAATGTGTCATTTAGCTGTAGTTGATATAATGATGCCTTTTATGGACGGCTATGAACTTACGAAAGAGATTAGAGATAAGTATGATCTTCCTGTCATCCTTTTAACTGCTAAAAATCAACTTGAAGATAAGGAGCAAGGATTTTATGCGGGAACGGACGACTATTTAGTCAAGCCATTTGAACCGAAGGAATTAAGTTTCCGAATAAAAGCTTTGTTACGGCGATATGACAATCATTCAGACGAAAACATTATACGAATCGGAAGTACAACAATTAACAAAAAAAGTTATGAGGTTCAAAATGGAGACCGAACCATGCTTTTACCTTTAAAAGAGTTTGAACTTTTGTATTTTCTCATGTCAAATCCAATGCAAGTGTTTTCCAGAAGTCATCTCATTGAACAGATTTGGGGTTTAGATCATCAAGGAGATGAACGAACAGTAGATGTTCATATTAAAAGATTGCGAGAACGTTTTTCAAAATTGACAGAGGATTTTCAAATTAAAACAGTGCGTGGAGTCGGATATTCATTGGAGGCAAAACGCGGATGAGATCCCTTTATGTAAAATTTGTTGTGATTACCATTGGAATCATGATTATAAGTAGTGTGACTGCCTTTTTACTTTCTAATGCTTATTACCAACAAAAATTAAAGCCCTATAATGATCAAAAAAATACGGTAATCGCTCAATCTATCGCTTCGTTTGTGAACGATTATTCAGGTGTCGACCTCCAAGCCTATTTAGAACATATTTCTACCATTGGATATCAGATTTATTTGGTTGATTCTGCCGGTAATGAATCTTATTTTGGTGCATCTTTTAGGGATGAAACTCTTTCTGTTTCAACTAAAGAGTATGTGTTAAATGGGAATACCTATCATGGAATTCTTGATTTTCCAAATAAAACATTTGTAACTGGCTTTTTTGCAAATGAACTACAAAATACAATCGGTGTTCCGTTGGAATATAAAGAAAAAAACTATGCACTATTTATTAGACCAGATATCAAACTTCTCTTTAATGAAATGCACTATTTATTTGGTTCGATCCTTATACTATCTATCGCCTTGAGCATTGTTATGGTAGTATTTAGTACTAAGTATTTAGTAAAACCGATATCAAACCTAACGAAAGCGACCAAATCACTTGCAAATGGTCAGTTTAATGTAGACCTCTCAGTTACTCGTCATGATGAGTTAGGAGAACTGACTCATAGTTTTTTAAGAATGTCGAAAAAATTAGAACAAATAGATGACGTGAGGAAAGAATTCATCTCAAATATATCTCATGATATACAGTCACCACTTTCGAATATTAAAGGATATACGAACTTACTAGAAAATGAATCAATAAGCCAAGAAGAAAGAGGCCAATACATTTCAATCATTAACGGTGAAATTAGAAGACTTTCTACTTTAACAAAACAATTATTGCTGCTCGCCTCGTTAGATCGAAATGAGGATATTATGAAGAAGGAATCCTTCAACGTGGGTCAGCACATGAAGGAATTAGTTCATCATTACCAATGGTTAGTAGGTGAAAAAGGTATCATGCTTAGCTACTCCTTACCAGATATTAAGATTACTGGGGATCCATCCTTACTTAATACAGTTTGGGATAACCTTTTATCAAATGCCATTAAATATAATAAACCGAACGGTAGTATAGATATATCAATAGAAGATAAAGGAGAATTTGTCTCCGTAACTTTTGAGGATACAGGAATAGGGATGAAGGATACGGAACTAAAAAGGATATTTGATCGCTTTTATCGAGCAGATATAGCACGTACAAGAACTGTTGAGGGGTCAGGCTTGGGTTTATCGATTGTTGCTACAATTGTCAAACTGCACGGGGGGCATATTATTGTGAATAGTGAAGAAGCAGTAGGGTCTACTTTTATTGTAGAAATACCAGTTTAGGTAGGCGTAGAAAAGAGATTGCGAGGGATTCTACTTAAACTATATGGTGCGTTTTGGTGAAGAACACACGATAATTTTTGTTGTGGTAGTAAATGAGGTCATATGTAGTACAAAAAGGGATAGATAAGGCAGAATATTATCTGCTTTATCTATCCTTATTTTTTATCACATGTAGTGTGCAACATCCTATACAAATCTTTTAATACCATGTTGCCATATGCTTGTGTTATTATTTTCCTTGCTGTTTTCCAACCAGTCTAAATAAAATAATGCCGACAATAGAATCATAAGCTTCGGAAATGGTTGTGCTGTTATCAAGAAAAAAGCGACGTTCCAGTGTTAAATTTGTCACATTCATAATAGGTTTCATAATGAGCGGACATTTTGACGCTGGGGCTGTTCCAAAAGTCATGAAAGTAGCTTTCGGGGCAGCCCTCCCGTTTAATTGAACAATCATTCTTCTCAGATCATTACTTTTGTACCATCCTCAAAAAGTGTGTTTAAGGACAAAACTCTAGAAATCCAGCCAGGGAAATGTCCTTCATCAAAGTCATGAAGGACAAAATCGAGCAAAGGAATAGAGCTGTCCATTGGATTTTCGTTGATCCTTTTTATTTTGCGGACTTTTTAGACAGCCTCATGGTTATGTATAGTTCACTATATTTTTACAGATTTATCAATGCTGCGGAATAAGATTTCCGGAAGCCTAATCAAATGTAGTGAAATAAACATAAGGTATAATGAGGTGATTTCAAATGGTAAAAGTGTATCTTGATCCAGGCCATGGCGGTTCAGATCCAGGAGCAGTAGGAAATGGATTGCTAGAGAAAAACTTGACGTTAGATATTGCTAAAAGAGTTCGCGATGGGTTATTGAATAGATATGAAAATGTTTCCGTTAGGATGAGCAGAACGACAGACAAGGCAGTTTCTTTAGGAGCACGGGCTGATGACGCTAATCGTTGGGGAGCTGATCTATTCATCTCAATTCATATTAATTCCGGTGGCGGAACGGGATTTGAGGATTATATCCATCCAAATGCCAGCAAAAAAACAGTCAGTTATCGAGACGCTTTTCATAAGGAATTTATAAAGCATGTGAGTTTACGAAATCGAGGTCGGAAAATGGCTAACTTTCAGGTGCTGCGAGACACACAGATGCCAGCTATTTTGACGGAGAATGGTTTTATTGATCGTGCCAATGATGCGAACAAGTTAAAGAAGTCCAGCTTTCTGGATGACCTTGCTCTTGGTCATATTGAAGGAATTGCAAAAAGCTTGAATCTTCGACTGAAAGAGAATCAAAACAATGATGAAGAAGGCAATGAGAAAGATGATTCGACATTTCTCATTCGTGTCATCACACCGGATCTGTACTATTATAATAAGCCTGATTGGAATGCAAAAGTGGGCAAGGTACAGAAAGGGGAAGTTTTTACCGTTGTTGACACATTAACCGTTAATGGGTCTAAGATGTACAAGCTAAAGAGTGGAAATTATATAACAGCTTACTCAGGATATGTGGAAATCATCTAAGCTTATGATGTTCTATCAGAGTTTGTAGTTGAATAGTTGATAAATAGCTAAATTCGTAGATCAACTTGATAGATAGTTGGTGCAAAGTGCAGATGACGGATTAGTTCATGATAAAATGAAAAAACATCAAGCATTCACTTGATGTTTTTTCATTTTTAACTTGCCTGTAACGATAGCAACACTAAAAATAGATACGATGATTCACCCTTCTTTACTGTGTTATAATTACTTTTATTACCTTTTTTAAAAGGAGTGTTCCCATGCAATTAACGATTCGAGCTACGGGCGAAAATGTGAAAGTTATTTCATATTTATTAGCAAAAAACCCGAACAATGTATATGAACGGAATCATAAGGGGCATTTAGTAAGGCTTTTTTATAGTGCATGTAGTGAAAAGGAGTTAGATGTAACCATTTTTGTCACACCTGATTCATTGGAGTTGAAGCAGAATGGCTCTTATACATATGATATTACACATTATATTAACGATCGGGAGTTTGCGGTAAGTAGTATTTTTTGTTCTTTTATTCGACCGGCTCTTGGGACAGCACTAAATGGTCAGCCGAAAGAAGAATATAAGGAGTGGGTTAACCATTGTTTTCCTTTCGAATTCCAATTTGGACCTGTTTCCTCAACCCTTTCTGATGAAGAGATTAGAGCTCTTTTTGAACCGTTAGGGTATGAGACAGCTATTTCTCACGCTGAAACGAATTACTCTTTTCATTTGAAGAAAAAAAGTACAGCGAGATTCATTTCGTTAAAAGGCTCAACAACTTTACAACATGGACTTCGTCAGCTGTTTGTATTAATTCCTGTTTTAGATAATTATAAACATTACTATATTGATGAAAAAGAAATCGAGAAGATTGAACGATATGGTGAAGGATGGTTGGAAAATCATCCGTTGAAATCATTTATTTTACGCCAAGCTTTACGTTTTAAAGAAGTCTATAGCATCGTTCAGAAGACAGAAGAATCTGAAGAAAGTAAAGAGAAAACGGTGAAAATACGTCTTAATGATTTACGTTACGAAAAAATTATAGAAATGGTCAAAGGAATCGAACCAAGAAGAAGGATTGTGGACTTTGGTTCTGGAGAGGGAAAGTTATCACTAAGATTAGGGTTTGTGGATGGAGTGCAGGAAGTACTAGCTGTTGAACCTTCAGAAACAGCTGCACTTCAGGCTATAGAGCGGTTTGAAAAAGTTCGTCATCAAGAAGGATTTGTGATGCCGACACCATTATGGGGTTCCCTTTTTTATTATGATGAACGATTGAAGAATAAAGATATTATGATTTTATGTGAAGTGATTGAACATATTGATGTGTATCGATTGCCGAAGATGATGGATGCGATTTTGAATGAATATCAACCAAATGTGTTAATGATTACGACACCAAATCAAGAGTATAACGCGGTTTATAATCTAGGAGAACAGATTCGCCATCATGATCATCGATTTGAATGGACGAGAGCAGAATTTCAAACATGGTGTGTGGATAGAAATAATGGCAACTATGAGCTAACGTTTATTGGAATTGGCGAAGCGCATGAACAGTATGGCTGTCCAACCCAAATGTGTGTGTTTTCAAGGAAGGAGGTTGAATGATGCAAATTACACTGCCGTATGCAGGAATTGTATTACTTGTCGGACCGTCTAATAGTGGGAAATCTACGCTATTAAAAAGAATGATTGATAACGATTGTATTCTTGCTTCTGAAGTAGCTAGTTCAGATGATTTTCGAGTGTTAGTCAGTGATACCGAGTTTATCGATTATCAAAACAGACCGAAGGACGAGGCAGACGGCCTATTCGACCAATATCAACGTATTTCAAAAGAAGCCTTTTCGATGTTAGATTCGGTCGTTTCAGCACGGAGTCGGTTGAATAAACTGACGTTTGTCGATGCGACTCATCTTCATCCGGATGATCGAAAAAGATATATCGCGATTGCGCGAAAATATCATGTACCGCTTATTGCACTTGTGTTAGATATTCCTCAAGATGTTCTTTTAGCAAGAGATACACAAAGGGAAAATCCACGAGGGAAAAGAAGGATTAAACAGCAAGACCAAGTATTTAAGCGAGAAAAACGTTTTTTGAAAAAAGAAGGTTATACGGCAATTTACTATATTAATGAGACAAATGATATAACTTTTATGAGACGGAAAAATCCAATTGAACAAGAAACCGAGCATGGTTTAGATATTATTGGAGATATTCATGGCTGTTATGATGAAATGATTGCACTGTTAGAAAGGCTAGGTTATCAAGAAAATGAGGATGGATTATATATACATCCAGAAGGAAGAAAATTTCTGTCCATTGGGGATGTGATGAGTCGTGGTCCACAATCTTTGCATACGATGCAATTCTTCTTACATCATGTTCAACATCAACTCGCCTATATGATTGATAGTAATCATGGCTGGAAAATCGCTCGTTGGCTAGATGGAAAAAAGGTGACGTTACAACATGGCGATGAAAAGGTAGCTCAAGAATTTGAAGAGTACGAAGTAGGATATGGAGCAGAGCAGGCGGAAGTACTGAAACAGAATTTGAAGGAATTTTTGCTGAAGGCTCCTTCACACTATGTGTTTACCAAAAATGGTGTCCCGACATTAGTTTGTACTCATGCCGGGATTAAAGATGAATATATTGGGAAGCAATCTCGTGATATTAGTGATTTTTGTCGTTATGGAGATACAGATGTATTGGATGAAAAGGGGAAACCAAAGAGGAAGGATTGGTTTGTCCACCATCAAACAAGTACACTCATTGTTTGGGGACATGATCCAAAACCGCAGCCACTGCTTATTAATAATACTATTAATATTGACCAAGGTGTTGTGTTTGGAGGAAAGCTAACCGCATTTCGTTATCCAGAAAAGGAATTTGTATCGGTTAAAGCTGCTAAGGATTATGCTCAGTCTCCAGATAATCCGCTCGTAGAATGGGAAGCAAACCGATTGAACCCACCGAACATTGGTAAATTTATTAATGGATATTCAGTATTAACGGAACAATTAGGAGAAGTACGCATTCAGCAAGGAATTGTCAAACCGGCGATTGACGCAATTTCACATGATACAATTCCGATTGAGCAATTAATCTATATTCCTCCAACAATGAGTCCAACTCCAAGTGCATCTGTTTTAGGTGATTTTCTAGAGCATCCGAAAGAAGCAATTGACTATTATCGAAATCAAGGAATAACAACAATGGTTGCTGAGAAAAAGCATATGGGAAGTCGAGCTGTTCTCTTTTTATTCAAAAATGAAGCAGCAGCGGAAAAACATACGGGATTTCAAACATTGGGGACTATCTATACAAGAAGAGGCAGACGTTTCTTTGATGCTGCCACGGAGAATCAGATTGTTCGAAGGTTGAATCAAGATTTACAGTCTTATTTCGATAAATATAATACGGAATTTGTTCTATTAGATGCAGAAATTATGCCATGGAATTTAAAAGCGCGTGAACTAATTAGCAATCAATATGCTCATGTTGCCGAAATTGCCGTATTGGACCGAGCAACATTGAAAGGGAAGTTAGAAGCTGTTGCAGGAACAAATGAAGAGCTAAAGGCATGGCTTCAAGAGTATGAAGTAAAACTAGACCATGCAAAAACGTTTAAAGAAGTGTTTCAGAAATATTGTTGGGATGTTGACGGGGTAAGTAAGATTCAAATTGCTCCATTTCATGTGTTAGCTCATAGCAGTCAGACCTTCTTCAATCAACCGCATACTTGGCATATGGAAGTGAATCGAGAATTGGCTGAGCTTTCTACTATATTTGTTGAAACGGAATATAAAGTTATTAGAGATGAAGCAAGTGAAGCGGAAATCATTCAATGGTGGGAAGAGATGACAAGTGATGGACATGAAGGGATTGTGATTAAACCGGAATTCTTCATTGCTGAGAATCGGGGGCAATTGCTTCAACCAGCGATTAAAGTAAGAGGTCGAAAATACTTGAATATTATTTATGGTATGGACTATTTATTTCCTAACAATCTTGAACGATTGAAGAGAAGAAATACAGGAAAAAAACAAAAATTAGCATTAAAAGAGTTTGCACTAGGTGTTGAAGGGATACAAAGATTTGTTAATGGGGAATCGCTTGAACGGGTACATGAATGTGTACTTGCAACATTAGCAATGGAGTCGGACCCTGTTGACCCAAGGTTATAAAAAGAAGCACTGAACCTCCATTCAGTGCTTCTTTTAGTAAGCCGATTAAAGACAAGCTTTTTACATTATAAGGCATTTACATGTTGTATCCTATTTGCAATACGACGACCTTTTCCATAAGGAATACATAGGGGAGTGCCAAAGAGAGGATCTTGTGCAATTTGGCAGTCCATGTCAAAGACGTTTTTGACAAGATCAGGACTGATAATCTTTTCTGGTTTTCCTTGGGCAAAGACGGTTTGATTACGAATAGCTACGATATGATGAGCGTAGCGACAAGCGAGATTTAAATCGTGTAAGACCATGATGATGGTTCGCTGCTCTTTTTCATTAAGTTCAAATAGTAAGTCTAGAATTTCAATTTGATGTGTTAAATCGAGATAAGTCGTCGGTTCATCTAATAGAATGACTTCTGTATCTTGTGCTAATGTCATTGCAATCCATGCTCGTTGTCTTTGGCCACCAGAAAGTTCATCTACTTGTTTGTCTTTAAACTCACTCATACCTGTAGCTTGTAGCGCGTTTATTACTTTTTCTTCATCTTCTTCGGACCATTGCTTCAGCCAATTCTGATACGGATAACGTCCTTGTTTGACAAGCTGCAAAACGGTTAATCCTTCAGGAGCTGTTGGAGACTGGGGTAAAATGGATAACTTCTTTGCTACTTCTTTTGTCGGCAGTTTTGCAATGGCTGCACCTTCTAGAAGAATGGCACCGTTAGTCGGTTTTAATAAGCGAGCCATAGAACGCAATAAAGTCGATTTACCACAACCATTTCCACCAATAAAAACAGTGATTTCCCCTTTTGGGATGCTTAAATCTAATTCGTGAATAATGGTAGATCCACCGTAACCTAATGTTAAGGCTTGTGTACGAATGGCTTCTTTCATTGTAAAAACTCCTTTATCTTTTTTTGGTTCTAAACAGTAAATAAATAAAATACGGTGCACCAATTGCCGCTGTAAAAACGCCTGCTGGTACTTCAATCGGTGAAAATAATGTTCTTCCGAGAAGGTCGGCTAACATGACGAGCAATCCTCCGATTAAGGCTGAAGTCGGTAAAAGGACTCCGAAAGAAGAACCAACTAAACGCCGTGCGATATGAGGGGCCATTAACCCGATAAAGCCAATTCCTCCAGCGAAAGCAACAGCGCCAGCTACTAAACAAGTACTAATGAGTAATAATAGCAATCTGTTTTTTTGTACAGCGTTGCCGACACCTGCAGCTAATTCCTCCCCTAACTCTTGGATATTTACATCACGGGAATAGATAAAAGCAATAAGTAAGAAGATAGCTGTCCAAGGGAGAATCATCCATACTTGTTCCCAAGTAGCTTTACTTACACTACCAGTCGTCCAAATGCTTGCTTCACTAGCACGGTAAATAGGTCCAAGTATCATAAGTAAAGTCGTCATTGCTTGCATAAGAGCTGAAATACCGATACCAATTAACACAAGTCGTATCGGAGTTACTCCGTTTCGCCAAGCTAGCGAATAAACGGTAAATCCCACTAGTATCGCCCCTAAGAAGGCAGCAAGCGGCAGCCATTGAATACTGACTGTTAAAGAATGATTTTTGTCGCTAAAGATCGATAAAAATCCAACTACGGCTGCACCGGCACCTGTTGTAATTCCAATAATATCAGGGGATGCCAATGGGTTTTTAATCATTCCTTGAAGTATTCCGCCTGCGACTGCTAATGCCATTCCGGCAACTAAGGCAATGATGATGCGCGGTAAGCGAAAGTTTAAGACTACTAATCTTTCCATATCTGTTCCGCCGCCAGTAAACACGTGAAGGACGGTTAATGGACTAATCGCCATCCCGCCGAGTCCGGCACTAATAATGAATATTAATGCAGTCAGAATAAATAAAATACCTATTTTTTTAACTGCCTTTTTATCGAATAAAAAGGAAACTTTTCCGTTGAAAGCTCGAAATCCTCGATAGTTACTCATTAGTTTCTGAACCCCTTTCTTGCGATGTAAATAAAGAATGGAGTCCCGATAAAGGCTGTTATAACACCTACTGGTACTTCTCTTGGCATAATGATATATCGTGCTCCGATATCAGCTACCAATAGAAGAATACCTCCAAGTAGTCCAGCAAAAGGAATCAACCAGCGATGATCAGTTCCGATAAGTTTTCTTGCGACATGCGGGACGACAATACCGATAAAGCCGATTGGTCCTGCTACTGCAACGGAGCCGCCTGCTAGTAAAATAACAATTACAACGACCACGATTTTGACAATGCCTAATTTAAGACCTAATCCTTTTGCTACATCATCGCCCATCGCTAATACATTCATCTTCGGTGCAATGAGGACAGCTGCTATCCAGCCAATCAATAAATAGGGGAGAACAGCAATCAATAATTCTAGCTTTCTTCCTTGGACAGAACCAGCTAACCAAAACAGCACTTGCTCTAATTCTGCTTCATTGGCTGTAAGGATACCTTGTGTAAAAGAAGCAAATAAAGCGGCCATGGCTGCACCTGCGAGAGTGATTTTCAGCGGTGTTAGTCCATCATGTCCAGCAGAGCTAATTACATAAACAGCAATGGCTGCAAATCCAGCACCAAGAAAAGAAATCCAAGTAAATGTTTGCAAGCTTGCTGTATGCATAAAGGTAATTGCCAATACAACTGCAAATCCCGCTCCAGCATTAATACCTAAAATATCGGGTGAAGCTAATGGGTTTTTCGTTAACGTTTGCATCAATATCCCTGTCATAGCAAGTGAGGCGCCCACTGCAGCGGCAATTAAAGCTCTTGGTAAGCGAACATTTTGAATAATAAGATGTTCGTTCGAATCATTAAATTGTGTAAATGCTTCATATGCAGTATGAACGGATGTATTTGTATAACCAAAAACAATGCTCATACCGATACAGACTAGCAATAGTAGAAGTGCAACAATCATACCAAATAGTTTTGTAGAATTTTTAATCAGTATCATAGTTTTACCATTCTTTTCATTTTTTATTTCGGCAATGTCATATAACATGGTTTTTATTTACAATCAAAATATTTAATTTGTTATTGACAGTAGTTGCTCCTTGTTTTAGTATTAGTGAAGAACTTATATGATAACGATTATCAATATCATTATCATCAATGTTAATATCTTACCATATACATAGGAGGAAGAAAAGAGATGAATAAAAGAATTCAGCGATTATTATCTATGTTTGCTATACTAGCTGTCTTCGTTTTAGCCGCGTGTGGTAACACAAAGGATGAAGGAACAGAGCAAGCGGATAATAAAGAGAAGAAAGAAACAAGCTATACAGTTGAACATGCAATGGGAACAGCAGAAATTAAAGGAAATCCAGAGCGTATCGTTGTGTTAACAAATGAAGGAACGGAAGCTCTTTTAGCTTTAGGAATCAAACCGGTCGGTGCTGTACAATCATGGTTAGGTGATCCTTGGTATGATCATATTAAAGATGATATGAAAGATGTTGAAGTAGTCGGTTTAGAAAGTGAAGTAAATTTAGAGAAAATTGCGGCTTTAAAACCTGATTTAATTATTGGAAATAAGCTTCGCCAAGAAGCCGTATATGATAAATTAAGTCAAATTGCTCCTACTATTTTTTCTGAAACATTAAGAGGAGATTGGAAAGAAAACTTCTCATTATATGCGAAAGCTGTGAATCAAGAGGAAAAAGGAAAAGAAGTTTTACAGCAATATGATGATAAAGTAGCTGCGCTTAAAGAAAAACTAGGTGATAAAACGAATCAAGAAGTATCTGTTGTTCGTTTCATGGCTGGAGTGACTCGTATTTACTACACAGATTCATTTTCAGGTGTGATTTTTAATGAGTTAGGATTTAAACGTACAGAGCAGCAAACAGAGATGTTTAAGGCTGATAGTAAATTAGGTAATTTAGCTATTGAAGTAGGGAAAGAAATGATTCCTAAAATGGATGGAGACGTTCTATTTTACTTCACATATGCACCAGAAGGCGATCCAAATGCTGTAGCGACAGAAGAAGAATGGACAAATAATCCGCTTTGGAAGAAGCTATCTGTTGTTCAAGATGGAAAAACGTATAAAGTAGATGATGCTGTTTGGAATACAGCTGGTGGTGTATTAGCAGCAAATATTATGTTAGATGATATCGAGAAAATTTTCTCAGAAAAATAATTGTAATAGAAGTTAGACGCATTCCATAGTTTGGAATGCGTCTATTTTTTGTCTGTCATGCAGGAACAATTCAATCTATTTATAGATTGGCTATTTTTGCATTATACTAAAAATTCTTAATATTATATTTACATTATAGTTAGAATGCTATTTAATAGATATATGTTTTTCAATTACTATTAAAATAGGGGGAAGGAAATGAGACAGACAGTTAAAAAATCTCTAGTATTAATTTCTGTACTTATGCTTGTATTGTTAGCTGCTTGTAGTGGAAATAGTTCACAATCAGGTAAGGAAGGAAATGAAGATGGGACCATCAATGCGAAAATTGGAGTTATTTCCTATTTAACGGGTCCAGGGGCTGCATATGGGGAAGCGATTACAAATGGATTTAAATTAGCTCAAAAAGAAATCAACAAAGAAGGAAAAGTGAAAATCGATCTTGTTATTGAAGACTCTGTTGGAAAACAAGAACAAGCTTTATCCGCTGCTCAAAAGCTAATGAGTGATGATGAAATCGTTGCGCTATTAGGACCAACATTAAGTACAGAAATGAATGTTGTTGGACCTGAGGCAGATCTAAATGGTATTCCAATTATGGGAACATCGACTACAGCAGTAGGCATTCCACAAATCGGTGAATATGTATTTAGAAACTCTATTCCTGAATCACTAGCTATTCCTGCTGCTATGAAAAAAGCAGTGGAAAAATATGATGTGAAAAAGGTTGCTCTTCTATATGGAAATGACGATGTATTAACAAAGTCTGGTTATGACACGATGAAAGAGGAAGTAGAGAAAATGGGTCTTGAAGTTGTAACGACTCAAACATTCCAAAAAGGGCAATCAGACTATAATGCTCAATTAACGAAAATCAAATCTCTTAAACCTGATTTAATTTTAGCTTCTGCTTTATATAATGAAGGTGCTGTTATTATGGACCAAGCTAGAAAGCTAGGCATTACAATCCCGTTTGTTGGCGGAAATGGGTTTAACTCTCCAGAAGTTATTAATATCGCTGGAAAAGCTGCTGATGGATTAATCGTTGCTACGCCTTGGTTTGCTGGAAAAGAAGATCCAAAAGTACAAGGATTTATTAAAGCGTATGAAGCTGAATATGGCAAGAAACCAGATCAATTTGCAGCTCAAGCATACGATGCCCTTTACATTTATGCGGAAGCTTTGGGAAATGCCGGAGAAGCTGATCGTGATGCATTCCGTGACGCTCTTGCAGAAATTAAAGGCTTTGAAGGAATTTTAGGATCATTCTCTTTTGATAAAGACGGTGACGTTGAAATGGAACCGACGGTTATTACTATAAAAGACGGAAAATTCCAATTGTTTGAATAAATAAAGCTTGTTATTTGAAAATCCATATCGGTATAAGTTTTAAAACGTGCTATACCTTAGGCAACATACTAGGGTATAGCCTTTCTGTTGATTGTAGTCAAAAAAATTTGAAGAAAGGGATGAGATGACTTGCTTTTAGAACAGTTAATTAACGGAATCACACTTGGGAGCATTTATGCAATCGTTGCCCTTGGATTCACCCTTGTATTTGGGGTTTTAGGTATCATTAATATGGCACATGGAGAAATCTTCATGTTTGGTGCATTTATTGGGGTTATTGTAACAAGTACATTAAAATGGCCGCTCTGGGCAGCCTTTCTTGTCGCAATTGTTGCGACAGCCATTTTAGGGTATTTACTAGAGCGATTTGCTCTTCGTCCACTTCGAGGAAAGCAAGGCGTTTCCCATCTTGCACCATTAATCAGTACGATTGGTGTATCTATTTTTCTTGAGAATGTTTCCCATCATTTATTTGGTGCTGGTAACCAACCGTTCCGTAACTCTTTTGCAGAAATTAACTTTCAAATTGGTTCAATAACGGTTTATCTCGTACAGATTGTCATTTTTGCTATTTCGATTGTATTAATGATGGGTCTATCTTATTGGTTATTAAGAACAAAGGCAGGTAAAGCCCTTAGAGCAACAGCTGAAAATTTAGAAACAGCTAGTATACTAGGGGTAGATACAAAAAGAATTATCATTTTAACCGTCATCATTGCCTCTGCACTGGGCGGAATTGCTGGTATTTTAGTAGGAATGGCTTTTAACTCTGTGAACCCGCAAATGGGATTATCAATGGGTTTAAAAGGGTTAGCGATTATTATTTTAGGTGGAATGGGTAATGTGAAAGGCGCTATGGCAGGTGGATTAATTCTTGGATTAGCTGAGACGCTCGTTGTTGCGTATGGGGATTCAGGCTATCGTGATGCAATAGCATTTATTACCATTATTGTCATTTTATTATTACGACCACAAGGAATTTTTGGTAAAAAATCAGCGGCGGAAGGAAGGTAATTGTATGCTAGCTGAGCTTCTTAATCCATATTACTTACAAATAGGTTCATTTATTTTAATCAATATTATTTTAGCGATTAGCATATATGTCACGCTGTCTTCTGGACAATTATCCCTTGGAAGTGCTGGCTTTATGGGAATTGGAGCTTACACATCAGCTCTAGTAACAATCAATTTCGATCTTCCGATTATAGTAGGAGTTATTGTAGCTTCCTTAGTAGCGGGTATTTGTGGAATCATTGTTGGTCTTCCTTCATTACGATTAAGTGGCGTATATTTGGCGATTGCCACTCTAGGTTTTGGAGAAGTTATGCGTGTATTTTTTGTGAACTGGGAATCTGTTACAAAAGGTTCTGTTGGCCTTTCTGGAATTCCCCATATTGGAAGGGAACTGCTAAATTTATTCAGAGATGCTGGATTAGATCCAAGTAGCATTGGCTTGAGAAATAACCAATTTGTTTATTTACTCGTCTTAATTCTACTATTATTAATCACTATTTTTATTATTTGGTTTTTTGTTAGACAAAATAATTCACGTGTTGGTCGTGCTTTCGCCGCTATTAAAATGGATGAAAAAGCTGCAGAAGCGATGGGAATCAATATTACGTATTATAAAGTGCTATCCTTTACACAAGGAGCTATTGTAGCTGGTTTTGCAGGATCGTTATTTGCCCATGTATTAGCTTATATTAGCCCAGCTGATTTTGCTTATCATCGTGCAGTTGAAATACTGATTTTTGCTGTTTTTGGTGGTAGTGAAGTAATTTTAGGAGCGATTTTTGGTGCAACGTTTATGACGCTGTTGCCGGAGGCACTTCGTGTGATTAGCGAATATCGTTATATGATTTATGGTCTAATCTTAATCTTCATGATGGCATTCCGCCCTCAAGGGATTATTACTGAAAACATGGTTCAGTGGTTGAAAAAGAAATTTTCATCGAAAAGGGGGAACAGTCATGGTTCTAGAAATTAAAAATATCACTAAAAACTTTGGCGGAATCTCTGCTTTAACCGATGTGTCATTTCAGCTAAAAGAAGGAGAAATACATGGTTTAATAGGTCCCAATGGAGCAGGGAAAACGACGATGTTTAACCTTATTACTAATATGTTCCCGCCAACTACGGGAGAAATTATCTTTTCAAATGAAACAATAACAGGAATTAAACCACATAAGATCACGGATAAAGGTATTTGCCGTACTTTTCAAAACATTCGTCTATTTTCTCAAATGACAACATTGGAAAATGTAATGGTTGGTGCACATTCTCGTAGTAAAGCTGGTGTGTTTAGCGGTGTGTTTCGTCCTAAATCGCAACGTACAGAAGAAAGGAAAATACGTGAAAAAGCAATAGAGCTTTTGGATTTAGTAGGATTATCAGATTTCCATGACTTTGTATCAGAAAACTTATCCTATGGTCAGCAAAGACGATTAGAAATTGCTAGAGCATTAGCGAGTGATCCGAAGCTATTATTACTAGATGAACCTGCAGCTGGTATGAATGAAACGGAAACAGCAAGCTTATTCGATTTAATTAAACAGGTTCAAGTAAGAGGAATTTCGGTTTTAATTATTGAACACGATATGCCTCTAGTTATGAAGCTATGTGATCATATTACTGTGTTGAACTTCGGTAAGAAACTAGCAGAGGGAACACCTGAGGAAATTCAAAATAACCCTGCCGTGATTGAAGCCTACCTTGGATCCGAGGAGGATGATGAAATTGCTTAAAGTAACGAAAATTGAAACTTTTTATGATAAAATTCAGGCGTTAAAAGAGGTTAGTCTTGAAGTGGAGCAAGGTCAAATTGTCACGATTTTAGGGGCAAATGGGGCCGGTAAAACGACGACTATGAAAACGATTGCTGGTTTATTAAAACCTAAAAAAGGGAAAGTAGAGTTTTTAGGTGAAGATATCACAGGACTAAGACCCGATCAGCTTTTGAAAAAAGGAATTGCTCTTGTTCCAGAAGGTAGAGCTATACTATCTTCTATGACCGTGTATGAAAATTTAGAAATGGGCGCTTATCAACGTAATGATAAGGAAGTCGAGCAAGATATTGAAAATGTAATGAGCCGCTTTCCAATTTTGAAAGAAAGAAAGACCCAGCTAGCTGGAACCCTTTCAGGTGGCCAGCAGCAAATGCTTGCTATTGCTCGGGCCCTTCTTTCAAAACCAAAATTATTATTACTAGACGAGCCTTCAATGGGACTGGCACCTTTAATTGTGGCTGATATTTTTAAAATTATTACAGAAATTAAAGATGGAGGAACAACGGTTCTTCTTGTTGAACAAAATGCAAAACAAGCATTGAAGATTGCTGATTATGGCTACGTTTTGGAAACGGGTAAAGTTATTATTAGTGGAAATGCTAAAGACTTACTAGAAGATTCTAGAGTGGTTGAAGCGTATCTTGGGAAAAAATCGAGTTAAGAATGAATAATACCATCCAGGGAGCTTAAAAGCTCCCTTTTAGTTTGAATATACAGATGTCTACCACATCGATTTATTTAAAATCTGATGTGGCTGGAGAGAACTTTACAAAAGGTATGCTCTAAATGATAGGTTTAAAGAACTAGTTATCTCTCTATAGTTGAAAAACTAGTCTTTCTTCCTAGTATTCTTATAGGTGGATTGATATAATTTACGATGGTAAAGGATAAGCATCGTAGGAGGGTATCATGAGAATTAAGACCAGGCTTATAAGTGTGATTGTTTTATTAGTTTTGTCTTTACTGGCTGTTGGAGTTATAGCTATTACGTCTTTACATAAAAATGTAGACGAAAACGAACATATGGATCGTCTTTCGGAAATGCAATATATATCGAAGCAAATTGAGTTTCGGATGGCGGGACAGTCCAATGATGAGAGAGCTTTACTGCTTACAAAAGATGAAACGTATGCTCAACAAATGCAGGAAAAATCGGACGAGATTTTTCTTCATTTAGAACGATTAAGTCAACTCGCCCCAGCATCTGATCAAACATTAGTTGCTGAAATTACGCGAAATTATGGAAAATATTGGGCAGTTAGTCAACAAGTCATAGAAACAATAAAAGATGATTCTGAAAAGGCGAATACACTTCATTTTGAAGAAGGTCGTCAGTTACGTAAAGAAATTTTAGATCCATCTTTTGAGCGTTATATTGAAAAGTTGGATACAGAGATAGTTGAAGCAAGAAAGCAGTTAAAATCGGACTCCAGTCTTAGACAGACATTATTAGTCGTGATTGCAGGGATAGCGACTATAGTAGGAGTAGTATTCGGAATTCGTTTAATTAAAGCTATTTTGGTTCCATTACATAAGCTGAAAGAGCAAATGAATGATATTTCTGAAGGAGAAGGAGATTTAACGAAGACCATTGAGGTGAAGAATCAGGATGAATTCGGTGAAGTAGCACAATCATTTAATGCATTCATTGTTTCATTAAGAGAGATGATTTCTCGTATTAGTGTTTCATCCGAACAAGCAGCTTCTTCATCCGAACAGTTCTTAGCTAGTGCAGAGCAAACAACGGCATCAGCTGATCAAATTGCAGACTCTCTTCAACAAATTTCAATGAATATGAATCATCAGAACAAAATTTTAGATGAGAGCTCGTTAGCCGTAAAGGAATCGTTAGATGGAATATTAAACATCGCTACGAGTGCAGCAAATGTTTCGAGTGCTGCTGAAGTCGTTAGCATGAAAGCGGATAATGGCGAGAAAAGTGTAGAAAAGATTGTAGATTCTATGGAGTTTATTCATCAGTCAGTCGATGAAGCTGATCAAAGTATCCGTTCTTTAGCGGAGGATGTGTTAAAAATTAATCACATTACAGAGATCATTAATGATATTGCGAATCAAACGAATTTATTAGCATTGAATGCAGCGATTGAAGCGGCAAGAGCCGGAGAGCATGGAAAAGGCTTTTCCGTTGTAGCGGAGGAAGTGCGCAAATTAGCAGATCAATCGAGTCAATCGGCTAATCAAATTCGGGAGCTGATTGATCATATACAAGTGGAGACGAAAAATACTGTGAATACAATTGTTGTTGTGAAAGATAATGTAAATACGGGAAATGACTTGACGAAAGAAACAGCGGTACAATTTAAGGAAATATTAGACTCGATTTCTAGTGTATCGACGCAAATTCAACAAATTGCAGCGACGACGGAACATCTAGGTACAAGTTTTGAATCCGTTTCTCAAAGAGTGGAAGACGTTTTATCATTATCTGAGGTTATTTCAGAAAATACGAGTGAAATTACAGCGACAACAGAAGAACAATTAGCGACAATGCAAGAAATCCAAGCAGCAGCTCAGTCTTTAACGGTTATATCAGAATCTCTTTATGAGCTAGTTCATCGATTTAAGATGTAATCATGAAAGTGTCAGCTGTGAAACTAAATTTGTAGATTATCCAATATAGGATTAAGATATGGATAAGAACATATTCAGAGATTCACAAAGGAGGGACTCATTATGACCAATCATGTTGACGAACAAGAAGTCATCAATAAGATGCAAAGGTCGGAGAAACACTATTCAGATGATAAGTTTTGGGATAAATTAAAGAAGTTTGGCAAAAAAGCCGGGGCGTCTGTTGTTTATGCTGTCTTACTTTTGTATTACACGTTACAAAAGCCTGAAGTTCCAAAAAAAGCAAAAGCGGTCATTATTGGGGCATTAGGATATTTTATTCTTCCGGTAGACTTACTTCCAGATATGATGTTAGGAATCGGATTTACAGATGATTTAGGTGCATTAGGTGTGGCGCTATTTCAAGTAGCGATGTATATCGATGATGAGATTAAAGATAAGGCGAAAACAAAGCTTGCAGACTGGTTTGGTCAAGACGTAGATACCGCTGATATTGATGAGAAAATAGGAAGATAAAGAGTACCAGATAAGTTCCAAATGATTTGGAGCTTATCTGGTACTTTTGTTTGTTCAAAAATTCACCGCATAAAATTTGTTTTCTTGCAAATACTATAATGACTATTAATGATAGGGGGAAAAAAGAGAATGGATGCCAATCGTGTAAAGCAAATACTCTCTTCTTCAGCAGATATTGAAGTTCAATATAATGGAGTATCCGTGTGGATTGATAAATTGCATGAAGATGGAAAGACGGCTACTGTTGAATTAAGAGGGCCTTCAGAAGAAAGATCCGAAGTAGATATTTCTGAGCTTCAGGAATTTTAATACCAAAACAACCACTCTAAATTTAGAGTGGTTGTTTTGGTTTATGAGTCTTAGTATATTTTTTTACCATACAACATTTAATCCTTCAATTAATCTCTTTAATTTGTTTTAATCCTTCGTTAAGAATTAATTTTTGACAATTAGTGAAAGATTGAAAGAGTTTCTACAAAGAGTAAGATTTATATTTTAATTTATGTGATATTAATCGAATGATTTTCAGTTATCCTTATTGCTGTCATAATTTTTTTCAAAAATTTATCTAAAAACTTTTCAACAAAGTTCGTCAATTATCGTCAATTTTCTATTTTGCCTCTATCTTTTCTAAGAGTTCTTCATATTTTTCTATCACTTCAGGTGTTTGGTTAATGACTGCAAAACTTTCTGTCATGCATTGTCCACAATTGCCCAGACAGTAATCTTCTTCAATCGTTATTTTTGGGTTTTTTTTCGCCATTTCCTTGATTTCATAAGACCCATTGATATAATTTGATGTGCAAAATTTTACTATACATGCCATAATTTTTTCCTCCCTTTTTAGCTGATTGAAGCTAATTGTATTCGGAAAAATCTGTAAATGCAAACGTATACACCAAAGTGAAAACGCTTTAACACGGTAACGCTGTGTAGGTTTTTGGTTTTAATGGAAGTTTTTGCGTAATAATATTTTCCCCTTTATAATGACGATATTGTTACAAAATTCCGAACGTTTTTAATCGGAAAAATAGTGAGAATGATAAAACAAAGGGAGGATACATTATGAAAAAACAAACTGAGGTAGAAAAGAATGTACTAGAAAAGGAATTTTTCGCTATAAAGGATATTGATTATATTGAGCTTTACGTTGGCAACGCTAAACAAACAACTTTTTATTTATGCAACGGATATGGTTTTCGCCCCCTTGCTTATTCAGGATTAGAAACAGGTCAAAGAGACAAAGTTTCTTATGTTCTTCAACAAAAAAACATCCGTCTTGTTGTAACTGGTGCTCTTCAATCGGATCATCCGATTGCCGAGTTTGTAAAACTACATGGTGATGGTGTAAAAGATGTCGCTTTACGTGTGGATGATGTTGAAGGCGCTTACAAAGAAGCGGTTTCACGCGGTGGTATTCCAATCATGGAACCTCAAGTGTTGGAAGATGAAAATGGATCAGTTAAAAAAGCAATTATCGGAACATACGGTGATACTATTCACACACTGATTGAAAGAAATGATTATAAGGGTGAATTTTTACCAGGATATCAAAAAGCAGATTTTGATTTTCCTGTTGCTGAAACAGGATTAATTGGAGTGGACCATATTGTTGGGAATGTAGAGCATATGGAAGAATGGGTTTCCTACTACGAAAAGGTAATGGGCTTTAAACAAATGATTCACTTTGATGATGAAGACATCAGCACTGAATACTCTGCCCTTATGTCAAAGGTTATGCATAACGGTGGAAGAATTAAATTCCCTATTAACGAGCCAGCGAATAGTAAACGCAAGTCCCAAATTGAGGAATATCTTGATTATTATAACGGAGCAGGGGTTCAACATGTTGCCGTACTAACGAATGATATCGTTACAACGGTAAATGCATTAAAGGCCAACGGGGTGGAATTCCTTGATACTCCTGACAGCTACTACGATATGCTGACAGAACGAGTAGGCGAAATTGATGAAAGTATTGAGAAATTACGTGAGCTAAAAATCCTTGTAGACCGTGATGATGAAGGGTACCTATTGCAGATTTTCACAAAACCAATTATGGATCGCCCAACTTTATTTTTTGAAATCATTCAGAGAAAAGGATCTCGAGGTTTTGGAGAAGGAAACTTTAAAGCATTATTCGAATCTATCGAAAGAGAACAAGAACGCAGAGGGAATTTGTAAGATCTTATTATGAACCAATAAAGGGGGGATCATATGAAATTAGATGATAGAATAGATAATTTTAATCAAAATACTAGTCTATATCCCTTTTTGAATCAATTAATCGATTATGCAGGGATTTTCCCACCAACAAGTCTTACTCTAGATGAAGCAATCCGTAACTATGCTTCCTATCAGTTAGACAAGGATTCATGGATGCTTGGACCGTTTATCGTCCAGGCATCCCGTTTAGATGAACTGGATCCATATATTACTTTGTTTTCAAACGAACGGCCTTTAACGATTTCGGCAGTAGGAACGAAAACTAGTAATCCAACAGAACATCATAAAAGTTTGCTTGCTGATTTGAAAAAAATTGATTTATTTCGGGAGCGCCATGGTCAGGTTGTACAAATAACTACTTTGGAAATGCCATTACTTCCTAATATACCAGACTTAAATCTATTAAATACAACCTCTAAAGAAACAGTGAAACTTGGATTACAAACTTACTGTGAGGTTCCTGCACCTTTAAATGCTGAGTGGGAAAAAACATTACATAAATCTTTAGATGTTATTGCTGCCCATAATAGCGAAAGTTCAGTGACTTTAGGATTTAAACTCCGTACTGGCGGCGTAACAGCTGATGCTTTTCTAAATCCGAGACAGGTAGCGTTGGCAATAAAAGGATGCTGCGACCGGAATCTTGCAATGAAATTCACGGCTGGATTACATCATCCAATTCGAATGTATCGAGAAGAGATTGGCGCAAAAATGCATGGGTTCATCAATGTATTTGTAGCAGGAATGTTGACCCATCTGCATCATCTTGATTTACCAACGATAGAGAAGATACTCGCTGATGAAGAGGTAAGCAACTTTACTTTTCATCCGAATGAAATTTCTTGGTGTGGTTTAAAAATGACCAGTAACGAAATAAAAAATCTTCGCGACTCAGTATTACGTTCATATGGATGTTGTAGTTTCGATGAACCACGCGAAGATATGAAAGCATTGGATATTTTGTAATATGAGGAGGATACAAATGACTCATTCGTTCATTGAAGTTAAAGCAGATTCCCATTTCCCAATTCAAAATCTTCCTTATGGAGTATTCCAACCTAAAAATGGAGGATCTCCTCGTGTTGGTGTGGCGATAGGAGATTTCGTCTTAGATCTTTCGGTTATAGAAGATGCGGGACTTTTAAACATCCCAGAATTACAGGGAAAAGAAGTTTTTAAACAATCCACCCTTAATGCATTTATGACGACGAACCGGAAAGTATGGAGCACAGTTCGTACAAGCCTTCAAAAACTATTAAGTTCTGATGAACCAACTCTTCGGGACAATTCTACCCTTCGCGATCAAGCATTTTATCAACAAAAGGATGTTGAAATGCTTTTGCCTGTAGAAATTGGTGATTACACAGATTTTTATGCTTCAAAAGAACATGCGATGAATGTAGGGGTCATGTTTCGGGGGAAAGAGAATGCATTAATGCCGAACTGGTTGAATCTACCGGTTGGATATCATGGACGTGCTAGCTCAATCGTATCAAGTGGTACAGATGTACGTCGACCACTTGGGCAAATGAAAACGTCAGAAAGTGATACTCCTGTATTTGGGCCTTCCCTCCGCTTTGATTTTGAATTAGAAATGGGATGGTTTATCGGCCCTGGTAACGATCTTGGAAAATCTATTCCGGTTGATGAAGCGGAGGATCATATCTTTGGTCTCGTGCTTGTAAATGATTGGAGTGCACGTGATATTCAAGCTTGGGAGTATCAACCACTAGGACCTTTCCTAGGCAAAAACTTTGCTACCTCGATCTCACCTTGGGTTGTACCACTAGAGGCGCTAGAGCCTTTCCGAGTAGATGGGCCTAAACCAGAAGTGGAGCAACTCCCATATTTACAACAATCCGGAAAAGGATCCTTTGATATTCAATTAGAAGTACATCTCCGTGGAGAAAGGATGGATTCACCGCAGCGTATTTGTCAAAGTAACTTCCGCCACCTCTACTGGAGTATGGCTCAGCAAATCGCTCATCATACGGTAGGTGGTTGTAATTTACGTACAGGGGACTTGCTAGCTTCGGGAACCATTAGTGGATCAACACCTGAATCACGAGGCAGCTTATTGGAATTAACATGGGGAGGATCTGAACCCATTCAAATGAATAATGGTGAACAGCGAAATTGGTTAGAAGATGGCGATGAATTGACCCTAACTGCATGGTGTCAAGGAGATGGCTATCGCATCGGATTTGGTGAAGTGACTGGATGTATTCTCCCCGCACTAGAATACTCTAAAGTCCAGAAATAACCCTTTTTTCTACTAATCTATCATCCAGGAGGAATCGTTATGCCATTTTACAAAAAACTAGGAAACATTCCAAGAAAGAGACATACTGCTTTTCGAAAAGAAGACGAGTCTCTTTATCGTGAGCAAGTCATGGGTACAAAAGGGTTCTCTGGTATGCAATCCATTCTTTATCATCATGATGCTCCTACAGAAATTGTGAAATCTGAACTATATGCAGACTGTCATCTTGAATACGAGGAACAAAAAGATTTATGTCACCGTCATTTTCAAACAGATTTTGAATCCAATCTTGGCGATGCCGTTAGCGGGAGACAGTTCATTCTTGGTAACGACGACTTGCTAATCGGAGTAGCGAAAACAACTAAAAGTATGGACTATTACTACAGGAACAGCGACGGGGATGAACTACTTTTTGTTCACTATGGTACTGGGAAAGTAGAAAGCATGTTTGGAACTATTCACTATGAACCAGGGGACTATATTGTTATTCCGGTTGGAACTATTTATAGAGTAGTACCTAATATTAATGAAGAAACTAAGCTTCTAGTGATTGAAACGACCAGCTGGATTACAACACCGAAACGTTATCGAAATGAGCATGGCCAACTTCTTGAACATAGCCCATTCTGTGAAAGGGATATTTTTGGGCCGGAAAAACTTGAAACTTTTTCGGAAAAGGGAAGTTTTGAAGTAAGAACAAAATCAAGAGGATTCCTTCATTCTCATTTTCTAAGCCACCATCCAATGAATGTTGAAGGATGGGATGGATATTTATATCCATGGAAAATTAATATTAGAGATTTCGAGCCAATAACAGGCAGAATTCATATGCCACCACCAATTCATCAAATGTTTGAAGGACATAATTTTGTTATTTGTTCTTTTGTTCCTAGACTATATGACTATCATCCTGATGCGATCCCAGCACCTTACTATCATAGCAATGTGGATAGTGATGAAGTTCTCTATTATGTAGAGGGGAATTTTATGAGTCGAAAAGGAATAAATGAAGGTTCAATCACTCTACATCCTTCTGGTATTCCTCATGGTCCGCACCCTGGAACCATTGAAGCAAGTATAGGCAAAAAGGAAACATTGGAATTAGCGGTTATGATTGACACATTCAAACCTTTAAAAGTAGTAAATCAGACCAATATTTTGGAAGACTCCAATTATAAATATAGTTGGGCCCCGAAATAAGTTTCATTCTTTAATTCTGTTAGGCATGAATACTTTCCTTTTTGCCACCCAATAAAAATGGGTGATAAAAAGGAAAGCAAAAAAAAAACAATCAATAGAGAATAGAAGTTGCAATGCAAATAAATTTGTTTTATTGCAAACGCTTGCCTTCGAAAGAAGACATTGTAGTCTTTAAGGTATCAGTCCTCATTACAGAAGATAAAGGAGAAGATGCATGAAAAAACCTTCATTTCTAGCCTCGATAGTGGTTGTGCTAAGTGTTATTACTTTATTAGCTATAAGTATTCTTTATTATGGTGTTGCACCTCATATTCCGATTGTCGCAGCAACGATTTTCGTTACCTGTTATGGCCTTATATTGGGTCATAAATGGAAAGATCTAGAGAATGCCATGGCAAAAGGGATTTTTTACGGAATCCCATCCATCTTAATTCTCTGTTTAATTGGAATGTTAATAGGGGTATGGGTTCTAAATGGAACAGTCCCAACAATTACTTATTATGGTTTACACATCTTATCTCCTGAATTTTTCTTAATGTCAACATTATTGATCTGTTCAATTGTCTCAGTTTTCTGTGGAAGTTCATGGAGTACTATCGGTACTATCGGGGTTTCTTTAATGGGAATTGCGTACGCTTTAGATATTTCACCAGCAATGACAGCTGGTGCCATTGTCTCTGGAGCTATTTTTGGAGATAAAATCTCTCCACTTTCAGATACTACTAATCTTTCATCAGCAACAGCAAAAGTAAATATTTTTGAACATATTAAACATATGCTATGGACAACAATTCCGAGTTATATCATTACATTGATTGCATTTACTGCAATTGGATTATTTCTGGATAAGGGCAGTGTAGATAGTAAACAAATCGAAACAATTATTAATGTTCTAAATGACGAATTCATGATTACACCCATCACACTACTTTCGCCACTGTTAATCATTATTCTAGCTGTAAAACGTGTGAGTCCTATTCCAGCACTTGTGATCGGTTTAATCGTAGCGGTTTTAACCACTTTCTATACTGTTCCAAATGTCGCGATTAAGACCATTATAGGAACAGCACATAATGGTTATGTTGCAGAAACAGGTGTAGAAGCGATTGATAGTTTACTTTCTCTTGGCGGGTTAAGCAGTATGTTATTTGGGGTTTCACTCATTTTAATATCACTTGCCTTTGGAGGGGTCATCCAACAAATTGGAATTGCCGAGTCCATTATTGGGGGAATTCAAAAAATGTTGAAAAGCAGGGGAAATGTTATCACGGCAACCGTTTTCTCTTGCCTGGGCATTAACCTAACTGTCGGTGAACAGTATCTATCCATCATTTTACCTGGGCAGTTATTTGAATCAGCTTATAAAAAGGTAAAACTCCATCCTAAAAATTTATCTAGAACGTTGGAAGATGCAGGGACAATCATCCATCCAATGATTCCATGGGGAGTAACAGGTGCCTTTATTATGTCCACCTTAAATATAGGCATGGAATACGTTCCTTATGTCTTTATTAGTATGATTACACCGGTTGTTGCGATTATCTATGGTTATACCGGAATTGGTTTGGCACCTTTGCAAGAAGAGGAAATAGAACCAATTGAAAATACGATTGAAGTAACAAGAAATGTAATGGAAGGTTAATAACTTACCAACTTACTAGGAGGAAATTAAAATGACATTAACATTACCAACTGAAAATATAACTATGCAATCAACAGGTTCATTTGACATGTTTACTAAAATTCAAGGCCATGAACAAGTAGTATTCTGTAATGATCCGGCGACAGGATTGAAAGCCATTATTGCGATTCATGATACTACCCTTGGACCAGCATTAGGCGGTACGAGAATGAGACCTTATCACACATTTGAAGAAGCTTTAGAAGATGCTTTACGCTTATCAAAAGGGATGACATACAAAAATGCTGCGGCTGATAATGATTTCGGTGGAGGTAAGGGTGTTATTATTGGGGATCCAATGAAGGACAAAACTCCAGAATTATTCCGTGCATATGGACAATTTATTGATTCCTTACATGGTCGATTTTATACAGGAACAGATATGGGAACCGTCCTAGATGATTTCGTTCATGCACATAAAGAAACAAACTGTATTGCTGGTTTACCAGAGGAGTACGGTGGGGGCGGTGAAACATCAATTCCTACAGCTCTTGGAATTTTATACAGTATTCAGGCAGTTGCCAATACATTGTGGGGCCACGAAAATTTAACTGGAAAAAGATTTGCCATTCAAGGTTTAGGGAAAGTTGGTTTTAAAATAGCGGAACATTTACTAGAACATGGGGCTGATTTATATGTTACAGATGTTTCCGACGAAGCAGTAAAAACATTAGTAGAAAAAGCAAAACAAATGGGCGGAAAAGCAATCGCTGTCAAGGGTAATGAAATTTATGGAACGGATGCGGATATATTTGTTCCATGTGCCATTGGGGGCATTATCAATGATCAAACCATTGATCAACTAAAAGTACAAGGAATTGCGGGTGCGGCAAATAACCAACTTCTTCACGAAAGCCATGCTAAAGTTTTAAAAGAGAGAGGAATTCTCTATGCACCTGATTATATTGTAAATAGCGGCGGTGTTATCCAAGTAGCGGATGAATTATATGGACCGAATAAGAGTAGAGTATTAAGTAAAACGAAAAATATTTATCGTTCCGTTCTTGAGGTTCTACAACAATCAGAAAACGAAAATATTACAACTGTAGAAGCAGCCAACTTGATGTGTGAAAACAGACTGAATGTAAGAAAGACAAGAGATAGCTTCTTCTCTCCAAATAAACGTCCAAAGTGGCAAATCCGTCATTAATCAAATCCATTGTCAGTGGGTATATAAAGTGAAACTTCCATCAGTGGGGGGAACTTACTGCCCGTTAAGTGTGGGATAAAAATTCCAAGAAGAGTAGTGATTGCTACTCTTCTTTTGTGCGTTTGGTTGCTTATCGGACTAACGGGTGGACACACTACTTGATGGCGTAAGTGATAGTTGACAGGGCAGTGCATATCTGTGAGGAATCGTGCGGAGGGATGACAGCAAATCTCGGAAGAGGAGACTCTACATCATTAGCTGTTCCTTGAGGAGCTTTACCTAAATTATATCGTATCATAAAATGTATCATATTATTGTAGAGATACAACCTGGTGATATGACAGAATTAGAATTAATTTCTCATAGCGGCGAAGAATGTGGGTACGTATTACAGGGGACATTGAAGGTATATTTAGGAGATCAACAATTTCACTTAAATGAAGGTGATAGTATTTCTTTCTCCAGTATGATACCCCATCATTACAATAATCTTGATAATGATGTATAAATTTCTGAGTTCTCCATAAAGAAAGGAGCGCCTTTGAGACGCTCCTATTTTATTAAACAAGAGATTGCCAAGATGAGTTTACTTTTTTAAAGTGCACATTCCTCAATTTCAAAACCTAAATCTTCAATTAGTCCCCAGTCACTCGTTGGTTCTTGTCCTTCAGTTGTTAAGTAATCGCCAACGAAGATAGAGTTTGCAGCAAATAATCCAAGAGGCTGCAAAGAGCGTAAGTTTACTTCACGGCCGCCTGAAATACGGATTTCTTTTGTTGGATTAACAAAACGCATCATTGCTAAAATCTTTAAGCATTGCATCGGTGTTAAGGCGTCTTTATTCTCGAGCGGTGTACCAGGAACAGCCACAAGGAAGTTACATGGAATTGAATCTGCATCCAATACATTTAATTGGAAGGCAATTTCTACTGCTTGTTCTTTTGTTTCGCCCATCCCGAAAATCGCACCTGAACAAGGAGATAATCCTGCTTTTTTAGATGTACTAACTGTATCTACACGATCGTCATATCCATGAGTGGAACAAATCGAATCATAGTTATCAGCATGAGTATTTAAGTTATGGTTATAGCGGTGAACTCCTGCATCAACGAGTCTTTCGGCTTGGTTTTCATTTAGAAAACCTAAACATGCACAAATTTTTAAATCTGTTTTTTCACGAATTTCTTTTACGGCACCAATGACGTGCTCTACTTCTTTATCCGTTGGACGGCGACCTGATGCGACAATACAATATGTACCTGCTTTACGGCGCTTTGCTTCAAACGCACCTTCAACAATTTTATCTTTCGTTAACCATGCATACTTATCAATCGGTGCTTCAGACACAATCGATTGTGAACAGTATCCGCAGTCTTCAGGACAAAGTCCAGACTTTGTATTGATAATCATATTAAGCTTTACTTTTTTTCCATAATAATGATGACGAATAAGATAAGCGGCATTCAGTACTTCTAATACTTGCTCATCCGGCACGTTTAAAATATGTAGGGCATTTTCTTGTGTAATACTCCCTCCATTAATGACGTTTTCGGCAAGCTGTTGCCAATTGATTTTCTTTGTAGTAGTCATGATATCCCCTCTTTGTTAACTATTTTTATTATAAGTTAACAATAAATGGTGTTATATGTCAACTTTTATTTATTATAAGTTTACAATTTTGCGAGAAATAAAAAGAGAACGGAGGAGTTGATGATTATTTCCGTTCTATTATAATGAATCAACAATTTCATAGATTAATGAGGAAGAAGGATTCCCTATTTAATAGGCCATTTCGTATCTTCTATAGCTCTTCTAATTTGCATTTGTTCAAGTTCAAGCTTGATTTTTTCTGTTTCTATGAGATAGTTTTCGTGCTTGAGTTTTTCTAGTTCTAACTCATCTTTTAGCATATCCCGTTTGATTTTCGATTGTTTTTGAAAATGACCTGTGATGATTGCGATGATGGGGATGGAAAAAATCATAATTACAGCGATTGTACCTGTCATTATTATCACCTCTTTATGGAATTTTTGTTAGTTTAAGTATACAATACTTTTAAACTAGCAACTTTACTATATTATGTTTAGATTCTTAAAAAGTTAGGAAATAGAAAGCGTTTAGTAAAGAAAGAATCGCCTTTCACAATGAATGTGAAAGGCGATTCTGATTTTGTTTAAATCGAAAAATCTTCAGGAATAAATACTTTTAATTGTTTTGGTCGTACATAAACTTGTTCGCCGACCTTTAGTTGGAGAGAGTGATAATGCTCTTTCGTTACTTCAGCTTCTAAAAATTCTTCCGCGTCTGTACGTTTTAATTCGATTTGGACAATTGGACCAATTACATGGATGTGGCTAATTGTCGTATGAACAGCATCTTCACTTGTTTTGGTTTTCTCGATTTGAATATCATGCGGGCGAACGTAGCCAATGGCTTCAGGATGATTTTGACTAAATAATTCTGGGATGTCTGCTTCAAAGCTTCCATGTTTTAATTTTCCGTTTTGGATGCGTCCTTTGAATAAATTGACATTGCCTAAAAAGTCATACACAAATGGACTATTTGGATGATCATATACTTCTTCAGGGCTGCCAATTTGTTCAATTTTTCCGTTATTCATGACAACGATTCGGTCCGCTACATCGAGTGCTTCTTCTTGGTCATGGGTTACAAATATACTAGTAATATGAAAGTCATCATGTAATTTCCGTAACCAGCGGCGTAAGTCTTTTCGTACTTTTGCATCGAGCGCACCGAATGGTTCGTCGAGCAATAATACTTTAGGTTCAACGGCTAAAGCACGAGCGAGCGCAACTCGTTGACGTTGCCCGCCTGATAATTGTGAAGGATATCTGTCCGCAAAGTTTTCTAATTTGACCAATTGTAATAATTCCATTACTTTCTTTTGAATGTCCGCTTTAGATGGTCTAGTTTTTCTCGGTCGTACTTTTAAACCG
The DNA here is from genome assembly GCF_004006295.1 of Peribacillus asahii. Lineage (NCBI taxonomy): Bacteria > Bacillati > Bacillota > Bacilli > Caryophanales > Bacillaceae > Peribacillus > Peribacillus asahii. The sequence continues at coordinate 4,110,186 of NZ_CP026095.1, read as the reverse complement.
TAGGCGACATTGTCAAAAACGGTCATATGTCGAAATAAAGCATAATGTTGAAATACAAATCCAACATTTCGTTCTTTCGGATTTACATCTGTGATATCTTTTCCATCAAATAAAATCGCTCCTTGATCTAATCCTTCTAATCCAGCAATGATGCGTAGAAGTGAGGTTTTTCCTGAACCGGATGGACCAAGTAAAGCAATTAGTTCTCCGGTTTGAATGTCGATGTTAATCCGATCGAGCGCCTGAAATGAGCCGAACGCTTTTGAGACATTTTGAATTTGTATACTCATCTGTAAGAAGCTCCTTCTATTTAAATATGTTTTGCTTTCCATTCAATTAGATTTTTCACAATCAGTGTAATAATGGCGAGAACAGACATAAGTGATGCGACTGCAAATGCGGCTGAAAATTGATATTCATTATATAAAATTTCAATGTGAAGCGGCATCGTATTGGTCATGCCACGAATATGTCCTGATACAACGGATACGGCGCCAAACTCGCCAATTGCTCGAGCATTACATAAAATGAGGCCGTATAATAACCCCCATTTAATATTAGGGAGCGTAACTAAAAGGAAGGTTTTAAAGCCGCTTGCTCCTAATGTGAGGGAAGCTTCTTCTTCCGCTGTTCCTTGAGCTTGCATAAGTGGAATCAGTTCGCGTGCTACAAAGGGCAGGGTCACGAAAATGGTTGCTAACACAATTCCTGGTAACGCAAAGACAATTTTCAGATCATGCTCGAACAGCCATTCTCCAAATAAACCTTGTGCACCGAAAAGAAGAATAAAAACAAGACCGGCAATAACAGGTGAAATGGCAAAAGGCAAATCGATGATGGTAATTAAAATGTTCTTGCCTTTGAATTGGAATTTCGTAATCGCCCAGGCCGCCATGATGCCAAAAATAGCGTTTAACGGTACGGTAATAAGAACGACGAGCAAGGTTAATTTAATGGCTGAGAGTGCATCGGGATGTGTAATCGCCGCCACATAAGTTTCCCAACCTTTTTGAAAAGCCGTAATAAAAATGGTGACGAGTGGTAAAACAAGAAATAAAGCTAAAAAAGCGAGGGCAATGAAGGTTAAAATCCATCTGATTGCCTTCGGTTCTTGCGAGACGGAAGTTACTTTGATTGTAGTCGGCGTTTGTTGCAGTGGTACATGTCCAGCCATAGATTCTCCTCCTTAACTATGTAAAAACTTTCGATTAGTCACCCATTGAATCATATTAATGATGAATAATAACAAAAAGGATACAACGAGCATGACTGTTGCAATCGCGGTAGCCCCTGCATAATCGTATTGCTCTAGCTTTGTCATAATGATGAGCGGGGTAATTTCTGTTTTCATCGGCATATTTCCAGCGATAAAAACGACCGATCCATATTCCCCAAGAGCACGAGCAAATGCAAGTGAGAAGCCTGTTAAAATGGCTGGAATTAATTCTGGTAAAATAACTTTTATAAAGGTTTGAAGTCGATTGGCACCGAGGCTTGCAGATGCTTCTTCTACTTCCCCATTAAAGTTTTGGAGAACAGGCTGCACGGTACGAACGACAAAAGGTAAACCGATAAACGTTAATGCGATAATAATGCCAAGTGGAGTAAAGGCAATTTTAAAATTGAAAAACTGACCAACCCATCCTTGAGGGGCGTAGAGTGTCGTTAAGGCAATTCCAGCAACAGCGGTCGGCAGGGCAAAGGGCAAATCGACTAAACCATCGACAATCCTTTTTCCGGGAAAATCATAACGAACAAGCACCCAAGCAATAATGGTTCCGAAAATAACATTTAGAATGCCTGCTGCTAAAGCAGTGCCAAAGCTTAATTTATAGGAAGCAACGACTCTTTCGCCGGTAATGGTTTCAATAAATTCGCTCCAATTCATTGTGGTTGTGTTAATAAAAACCATTGATAAGGGCAGTAAAACGAGAATGCTAACATAGAGCATCGTATAGCCAAGTGATAAGCCAAAGCCAGGTATTATATTACGCCTTTTCTTTTTTCGTACCGGTAATATGTTCACGGAGTTGCACCTCTATTTCGCTAGATAACGTGAAAAGATACATACAAAGATATGTATCTTTCACTAATCATTTTGTGGAGTTATTATTTAGGTTGATAAATTTCGTCAAATGTTCCTCCATCATTAAAATGAGTTTCTTGTGCTTTTTTCCAGCCGCCAAAATCTTTAACGGTCACTAAATCAAGGGATGGAAATTGATTTTTATATTTTTCTAATACAGCTTCGCTTCGCGGACGATAGTAGTTTTTCGCTGCGATTTCTTGCCCTTTTTCTGTGTATAAATGTTTTAAGTAAGCTTCAGCTACTTCACGCGTTCCTTTTTTATCGACGATTTTATCAACAACGGCTACTGGCGGTTCAGCTAAAATACTTAGAGACGGTGTGACAATTTCAAATTCATCTTTACCTAATTCATTTAAAGAAAGATATGCTTCATTTTCCCAAGCGATTAATACATCACCAATACCGCGCTCTACAAATGTTGTTGTTGAACCGCGAGCACCTGAATCTAACACTTCAACGTTTCCATACAAGTCTTTCATAAATGCTTTAATCTTAGCTTCATCCCCGTTATATTGCTGCTTCGCATAGGCCCATGCTGCTAAGTAATTCCATCTAGCACCACCTGATGTTTTTGGATTTGGTGTAATAACGGAAACACCTTTTTTCGTTAAATCGTTCCAATCTTTAATGCCTTTAGGATTGCCTTTACGCACTAAGAAGACAATTGTTGATGTGTACGGTGTTGAGTTGTCTTCAAATTCTGTTTCCCAATCTTCATTTAATAATTGTCTTGCTTGAGCAATTTCATCGATATCATAGGCTAAAGCAAGTGTGACAACATCCGCTTCAAGTCCATCAATAACGGCACGCCCTTGTTTTCCAGATCCACCATGTGATTGTTGAATCGTGACATCCTGACCTGTTTCTTCTTTCCAGTAAGCGATAAAATCTTCATTAAATTCTTGATACAATTCACGAGTTGGGTCATAAGAGACGTTTAATAATTCCACAGGTTTTTTAGAGTCTGAAGAACCATCCTTCTCCTCATTGCTGCTTGATTGACTGTTGCTGCAGCCTGCTAGAATCATCATTAATGCTGAAAGAATTAATAAAAAATGAAATGCACCTTTTTTAGCTTTTACCACTGTGAACTCCCCCTTTTTTTCTCTAAAAATACAAAAAGACTGCAATCTTCATTACATGTCACACACGTAATAAGATGCAGCCTTCAGTTTGTCTGATCAGCATATGCATTTGGATATTCTTTTTAATAAAGGCAATAAATTCTTGTTTTTAATTTAAACTTATTTTTCTTATTAGTCAACTATGAATTTAAGATTTTTAGAATATTTTATTATTGTTTAGGAGAAGATAAGGTAATATAGATAATCTGAACTTATTTTTTTAATAAAGGAGCACGGTCATATGGATAAAATTGAAGTTGGCGATATTTTTACCCTATTTGATGAAAATGATGAAGAACAAGACATCGAAGTCTTAGGTACGCTAAGTGTAGAAGGAAATGAATATGTTGCGGTTGGTTTTGTAGAAGAACTAGAGCAGCAAACAGAAGAAGATGTTGATATTTTCTTTTTACGAGTGGAAGAGGGAGAAGAGTTGTCTGAAATTGTAAGTGATGAAGAATTTGCAAAAGTATCGATGGCTTTTGAAGGTGTTACGTCCTCAAAATAAACAATGAGCTCTTTGATTTTCAGATAATCAAAGAGCTCGTTTTATTTATCATTTCACAATAATTCTTCTGCGTGCTTCACCTTTGAGTAAGGTAGAGGGCGCAGGAGGATTTTTTAAATCCTTTGATTGGAAGTCCGGAGTTAGACGATACCATTTAATCAACAAGAAGTTAGGAAAAATATGCTATGATAAATGCTAGATTAGTATATAAGGAAAGGTTCTATATGTATATGAAATCAGCAGCTATGATGAAAATGATATTAGCCATGTCTATTTTTGGATCAATTGGATTTTTTACTGTGAAAACGGGTGTTCCGGCATCTGAGCTAGTGTTCGTTCGTTGTATTTGTGCCACGCTATTTTTAGGTTTGTGCTGGTTTATTACAGGACAGCATAAAGTAGAGGTTTGGAGAAAGAAAGATGTACTAGTTACAATGCTATGCGGTGTGTTTTTAGTATTAAATTGGGTATTTCTATTTAAAGCATTTGAGGAAATGTCTATAACCATTGCCATCTCTATCTATCATTTAGCTCCTATATTAGTATTGATTTTCGGAAGTATCTTTCTAAAGGAAAAAATGAATGTATGGTCTTTGTTGGCTGTTTTTGTGTGTTTCCTTGGAAGTGTCCTCATAATAGGCATTACTGGTCAAACATCATTTTCAGACTTCGTAAGCTCAGGCTTTATATGGGCTTTACTTGCAGCCATATGTTATGCAATGACGATGATTATAGGGAAAGGCATTCAAGGGTTAAGTGCCTATGCGATGACATTTGTTCAGACTTCGGTTGGAATCATTATTTTATTGCCATTTATGGACTTTAACGTGTTTCATCATTTGAGTTCAACGAATTGGCTATTTATTTTAGGGACAGGATTGATTCATACGGGGATTGTTTATTATTTATTTTTTGACAGTCTTAGACAACTATCTACACCTGTTATATCTGCTCTAGTTTTTGTTGATCCAGCTGTCGCTATCTTGTTGGATACCATTATAATAGGATTTCGACCTTCGACTTTACAGGTTATTGGAATGATCCTTATTTTTAGCGGAATGTTGTATACATTAGTGGAGCCAAAGAAGGTGACTTAAACGGTCATGCCTAAGGTTTGTATAGAATGTAGTGAAACATGAATGCATTGATGATGCGGAGTTTTGTTAAAATGGATGTATGGAAAAAAGAACGCTTAAAATCACCCTTATAAGGGCATTCTAAGCGTTCTTTTCTGTTTATCAACCAAAAGAATTAATGTTTAATTTGTTCGATTACACGTTGTTTTAGCTCTTCGTCCATTGAAGAAAGCTTAACTTGGTTTGTTAAACGATCTTGTATCTCTTTATCAGTTGTAATACCGTGTTCTTTTAAGATTTGGATAAGTAATTCAAATGTCATTTGGTCTTTAATATTTTTTGCTGTGTGTTCCATAGTAATGTCCCCTTTAATGATGTTGCTATATAGATTCTTTTATTTAAAGAGATGGTTTTTTCAAATACTGTACGCTAGCGATATAAATACTGTAACAAACTTTTCGTGATATAAAAAATATATTTATAATAATGATATTATATGAAAAAAATATGATTAGGGGGTGTATGAATGGATCTTAGGCAATTAAAGTATTTTAAAACAATCGTTGACGAAGGGAATATAACGAAGGCAGCGGAAATCTTGCATATGGCACAGCCGCCATTGAGTCAACAGCTTAAACAATTAGAAAAGGAATTAGGAACGGTTTTAATTAAACGCTATAGACAACAGTGGGAGTTAACGGAAACTGGGAGGGTCTTATATAACCATGCTGTGCATATGCTGCAAGATATAAAAGAGGTTAAGCAAGAAATACAAGAAATAGAAGAAGGAACTCGGGGAACATTATCGATGGGTATATCATCGAGTTGTGTTAACTTACTTCCTAAAAAGGTCAAAGAGTTTAGAAGGGAATATCCTGATGTATTCGTTAATATTTGGAAAGAGGATTCATCTTACCTGCAAAAACTATTAATTGAACGAAAAATCGAACTTTCATTTATGCTTCCTCCAGCTAATTTAGAAGAGTATCAAGTGCAAAGACTTAAGAGGAAACCTTTTGTAGTGACCCTTCCTGCTGCATGGGCAAACGGGCTTAATAAAAGTTCAATTAGTTTAAAGGAAATCATTAACTATCCATTTCTTATGTTAGGCCCTATGGAGGGTTCATCTATTTATAGGGACATTTTGAATGAATTCAATAAACGTGATTTTTCTCCTAATATTGTTCTAGAATGCAACGATATATTTACGGTATTGAATTTTGTTGCGTTAGAAATAGGTATTTCAATCATTCCGAAATCGGAAATTCATGATATCTCTCATCAGAATATTAGTACACTTGAAATTGAGGATTTTCCATTATTTATCGAACCAGCCATAGTATCCTTAAAAAGAAATCGTTTGACTAAAGCTGCAGAGCATTTCTTGAATTATTTTGCAGATTAATCATATGATTTCCATAGAATTTGGATTTTACCTATATTTCCAATGATAAATTCAAGCCCCCATACTTATGAGGGGGCTTGAAACTATACGTATCAAGGTTCAGTAGGGTGATCTGGTCCTTGTAAATCTAATTGATAAAAGGCAAGATCCAGCCATCTGCCGAATTTATAGCCTGCTTTTTTTATTGTGCCAGAATGGATAAAGCCTAATCCTTCGTGGATTTTGATGCTGGCCTCATTAGCGGCATCAATGCCAGCGACAAGTGTCGCATATTTCTGTTCATTGGCAATCATTATTATTTCCTTTAATAAGTGTAGTCCAATTCCTTTTCTTCGATGGTCTTTATGTACATAAACAGAATGCTCAATCGTATATTTATAGGCAGGCCAAGCTCTAAAAGGACCAAAAGTGGCAAAGCCCATTATTTGATCTTCTTCTTCAAAAACAATTATAGGGTATCCCGCTTCGAGCTTTTGTTTATACCATGTTCTTCTATCTTCAATGGTGTGTGGTGTATAGTCGTAAACCGCTGTGCTGTTTATAATTGCATCATTATAAATGTCTAAAATGGTGTGTAAATCTTTCTCTTGAGCATATCTAATCATCGATTTTACCCTTCTCTTCATGTAGTTTTTCTTATTATATTATCATCCTGAATGTATATCAGTATATGCATCTGTCTGATATCGATTCTATTCCTAAAGCAGGCGAAATGCTAGAGGCAATTGCTGAAGCAAATCGAATCTCAATTAATTGACAAAAATAGTGATAATGCTATCATAAAATTAATTATGATTGAATTAACTGTAAGCTATGTAAATTCGTTACGGTGATTACGGATTTATACTATTTTTGAATAATATTATTTATGCTTGTTTCTTCTATCTATAATGAGGGAGAAGAGTAGAATAAACTAAAATACAGGCGGTGAAAACAACATGGTGGAAACATGGTATTTTATTGATTCTGGGTTACAAAGTCCTGCTTATAATATGGCATTGGATGAAACGCTTCTTAACTGGCACAGTCGCGGTCTTATTCCGCCTGTTCTCCGATTCTATGGTTGGAAACCAGCTGCATTGACGCTCGGTCATTTTCAAAAAACAGTCGGTCGAATTGATATCGAGGCTACTAAAGCAAAAGGAATTGAAATTGTAAGACGTCCAACAGGAGGGCTTGCGGTGCTTCATGATAATGAGCTTACGTACAGTGTGATTGTGAGTGAATCGCATGAGAAGATGCCAGCTTCTGTTGTTGAGGCGTATCGAGTGTTATCGCAAGGGATTTTAGAGGGATATAGAAATCTAGGGATTCAAGCAGAACTAGCAATTCCAGATGCGCCGGTTGGAAGAACAGGGACAGCGGTTTGTTTTGAAGAAGCCTCCTGGTATGAATTAGAAATTGATGGAAAGAAAGCGGCTGGAAGTGCCCAAAATCGTCAGAAGGGCGTTATTTTACAGCATGGTTCGATTCCTATTGAAATGAATACAGAAACCTTATATGATTTGTTTATATTTGCAAATGAAAAAGTGAAAGAGAGAGCAAGAGAAGCGTTTGCACAAAAGGCTGTTTTCATTCATGATATTTTAGAACGAGAAGTAACAATGGAAGAGTTAAAGGCAGCTTTTAAAGACGGGTTCCAAAAAGGACTTGATATTGAGTTAGCTGCATTTGAACCAAATGAAGAAATGTTAGAGGAAGTCGAAGAATTGATGAAATCCAAATATACAAATGATGATTATACTTTTCAAAGATAAGGGGTAGAGAGCGTGGCGAACAAGGAATACTTGCGAAAACCTGAATGGTTAAAAATTAAATTAAACACAAATGAAACCTATACAGACTTGAAAAAAATGATGCGTGAAGAAAAGCTGCATACAGTATGTGAGGAAGCGAAATGTCCGAATATTCATGAATGCTGGGCTGTTAGAAAAACAGCGACATTTATGATTCTAGGAAGCATCTGTACACGTGGTTGCCGCTTTTGTGCTGTTACAACAGGAATGCCAACTGAATTAGATCGTGAAGAACCAGAACGTGTAGCGCGCTCTGTGGAGGTTATGGGCTTACGCCATTGTGTTGTTACGGCTGTTGCTCGCGATGATTTAGCGGACGGCGGTGCTGAAATTTTTGCGGAAACGGTTCGTGCGATTCACCGTAGAGTGCCTTCATGTACGGTTGAAGTTCTGCCATCAGATATGAAAGGTGACTATGAAAGTTTGCATATGCTGATGGATGCGAAGCCGGATATTTTTAACCATAATATTGAAACGGTAGAACGTTTAACTCCGCGTGTTCGTTCGAAAGCTACTTATCAGCGCTCTTTACAATTGTTAAAAAGGGTAAAGGAGATTAGCCCTGATACACCAACGAAATCTAGCTTAATGGTTGGTCTTGGCGAAACAAAAGAAGAAATTTTACAAGCGATGGATGATTTACGTGCGCATGATGTAGATATTATGACAATCGGTCAATATTTACAACCAACGAAAAAGCATTTGCCAGTTGAACGCTATGTGCATCCAGATGAGTTTGCCGAGCTAAAAGAAATCGCTCTTCAAAAAGGTTTTAAACATTGTGAAGCAGGCCCGCTCGTTCGTTCTAGCTACCATGCTGACGAGCAAGTAAACCAAGCAGCACGTCAAAGACAATTAGAAGGCGAAAACAAAGAGCCGGAACAGGTTATTCAACAATATAAAGCACAGTTTTCGAATTAATAAAGAGGAAGGAGGGGCCTGACGGACTCCCTTCTTCTTTTTTGCATGGTTTTTGACAAGAAAGGAAGATTTGTTTGGAAAATTATTTGCTATTTATTATCACAGCATTGCTCATTATTATCGTTCCAGGTCCTGACTTTGCTTTAGTGACAAAAAATACAATTACTTATGGAAAGGAAGGGGGATTTAAAACGGTTGCAGGTATTGTTACAGCGCTTTTCATTCACACGTTACTTGCAACATGTGGTCTTTCCGCTCTTATTATGAAATCGGCGGTGCTCTTTTCCGTACTTAAGTTAATTGGCGCAATCTATCTTATTTATCTTGCTATTGATTCTTTTCGTAGTGCTTTGAAGCGTCAGTCATCTCAATTAGTAAAAGAAGAGCGGGCTCACCAACGTAAGACAAAACCGAAAAACTTCAAAGAAGGATTTCTAACAAACATCTTTAATCCAAAAGTAGCGTTTTTTTTCTTAAGTTTTTTACCTCAATTTATCTCAAAAGGTGAACATCACTTTTTGAAATTTTTAGCACTTGGAGTGATATTTATTGCTCTTTCTGTCATATGGTATTTCTTTTATATTTCGCTTATTAAACGCTTGCATGCCTTTATGCAAACCGAAAAAGTAAGCAAAGCGATGGAAGTAATTACAGGAACTGTTCTTTTAGGATTTGGGATACGGATGGTGTTAGAGAAGTAATAATGTTATTGACTTTTTCAGTTACCTAAATTATCCTAATAGTGTAAGTGATTACTTGCATAAAGTGAAGGTTGGTTGTATATGAATGAAATAAAAAGTACATCAGAGCGTATTATTGCAGCCTTTATAGAATTATTTCGCGATTATGGATATAAAGGAGCCACTACTCGTGCTGTTGCGGAACGAGCCGGTGTGAATGAAGTAACAATTTTTCGTCATTTTGGAAATAAGAAAGGGATGATGGATGCAGCGCTGCAATCCTTATCCTATAGCCCTTTTTTAGAAAAAATAATCAAGGAAGAAATGGTTTGGGATCTTGAAAAGGATTTGTGGGTAATTGCTGATGGATACCAAACTTATATGGAGAAAATAGGGGACCTTGTATTAATTGGTCTTCGAGAAGCTGGATTGTTTCCGGAACTCAATGAAGCGCTTATGCAAGTTCCTAAACAATTGAAAGACAATATGGTTGCCTATTTGGGGGAAATGAGTAGAAGGGGCAAGCTAATTGATACCGATATTGAGTTTCAAGCGATGAATTTTATTTGGTTGAACTTTGGCCACTTTATTTCAAAATCGCGATTCGGTAATAGTGTCATTTCTAATTCAAGAAATGAATTTTTGAAAAATAGTGTTCAACTTTTTGCTAGGGGGTTAACCCCCTAGTAAATTTTTAATCTGAATGCAAGTATGTACTTACTTTAATGGAGGGCTTTAAATGAAAACATTCAAGCATTTTTTAAAACATTCTGAAACATTTGTTGGGATTGCTGCAGCTTTCGCCTTTTTACTGGTTTTTTTCTGTGTGTGGATGACAGCATATAATGGTGTGGCAGACCGGGCAGACAAACTGAAAATTGGCTTAGTTAATGAAGATCAGCAAATGGGTTCAATGATTGAAGAAGAAATCATGAAAAAAGTTCCATTTGAGATTAGGAGTTACCAATCTATTGAATCAGCTAAACAAGATATGAATCAACGAGAGTTAGATATGGTAATGCAAATTCCTGAAAGTTTTTCTAATCAACTTCAGGAGAATACACAAACGGAAATTCATTACTTTATTAACCAGGCAAATGCCTCTTTGGCCAAACAAATCATGGATGGAGCTGCTAATAATATTACGCAATTGATTAATGAACATGCTTATGCTTATAAGCAGAAATTAATTGTTTCTAATTTACCGGAACAAATGAATGCAGCGGTTCCATCAAAAGAGCTCGCTCAAAACTTAACAGCAAGTATTTCAAAAGTTGTGCAGTCTTTACATGTTCAATCGGTTCAATCAGTTGTTGAAAAAACGAATAATACAGATGGATTTACTGTTACGATGGTACCGCTGATGGTTGTGCTCGCCTCATTTGTCGGGTCTATGCTGATGAGCCTCAATTTAACTATTGTTTCATCAAAATTAAAAAACAGCTATAGTAAATGGTCTATCTTTTTAGTCAGACAAATCATTAATGTAAGTGCTTCTATATTGTTAGCAATGATTACTTTACTATTTTTCGCTATTTTCCATATTGAATTGAATACCACTTTATGGGAGATGGGGATCTTTCAAATATTAGTTTACTTCTCTTTCTTAAGCTTAACTCAAATGTTTGTTATTTTATTTGGACCAAGCGGTATGCTATTTAACATCCTTGCTCTTTCGTCACAACTCGTCACTTCGGGTGTAATCGTTCCAAAAGTGATGTTATCTGACTTTTATCAAACAGTAGGTTCTTATTTACCTGCCACATATGTAGCAGACGGCTATTATACCGTCATTTTTGGGGGAGAACATTTAACAACTGATATGCTGCCTCTGCTACTTATATCAGTGGTGACTCTTTTTGTAGCAGTGATTCGAATTATGGTTCAAAAAAATAGTGTACTTACAGTTAATGAGGAATTGAGAGAAAAGAATATTTCGAGCTAAATGATTAAACTATACTAGTTGACAGTATGAAGTGGATTAGAGAAAATAAGAAAGAGAACGCACGTTTGTTTTTGGTTTAATAGAAGGGGGCTCTTACATGGGAAATGCAAATCAAAAAGTTACGCCGTTTTTAATGTTCTCTGGAACGTCCGAAGAGGCAATGAACTATTATACTTCTATTTTTGACGACTCAGAGATCATTCATATTCTTCGATATGGTGCAAATGAGGTTGGTGAGGAGGGAAGTGTGCTGCATGCTACATTCTCATTAAAGGGACAAAATTTTATGTGTATAGATAGCAGTGTGAAGCATGAATTCACCTTTACACCTTCTATATCATTATTTGTCACATGTGATACGGAGGACGAAATTTATCGAACTTTTGAAGCTTTATCCCAAGATGGAATTGTTTTAATGCCGTTAGCCCCTTCCCCTGTGAGTGAAAAGTTTGGATGGGTTCAAGATAAATATGGTGTTTCATGGCAATTGAATCTAGCAAAAATCTAATTAATGGGGAATCTTGTCATAAGAAAAGGAGTTCTATTTCTTATGACAAGATGATTGCTTTTATATTAGTTTGTCTTAAAGTGATTTACCTTACTATGTAATTGTTTAGAGTTTTCACGAAGCTGATAAATACTGTCGATCATATTGTTCATACGTTCATTTTGGATGTCACAGTTATCAGAGATGCTCTGGATATGATGTTGTGCTTCATGAGACGCACCCGCAATCGTTTCAATAGCGGCATTCATTTCTTCTGTACCGGCTGATACTTCTTCAGTTGCTTGTGTAATAGATTGAAGTTTCTCAGTTATACCGCTTATTTCCTTCAGCACATGTAAAAATGATTGTCCTGCTTCTTCGGTAATTTCCTTTCCAGTATCTACATAATCACTGCTAATGTGCATGTGGTTGGCTGAACGTTCTACCTCATGCTGCATTCTTCCAATCAATGCTTGAATTTGCTCTGTAGCTGTATTAGTGTGTTCTGCGAGTTTGCGAACTTCTTCAGCTACAATGGAGAATCCTCTTCCATGCTCACCAGCGCGAGCCGCTTCAATGGCTGCGTTTAATGCTAATAAATTAGTTTGTTCCGAAATAGCTGAAATAGTGGATAAGAATGAATTAATTTCTACTGTATTAGATTGAATCATCCCGATTGTTTCCGATAGGATGTGGACTGATTCATCAATTGTTTTCATTTGGTTCACTGCGTCATTAATAACACGGTATCCTGTTTCAGCAGCTTCTTTTGTTCGTTCTGATTGTTTAAATAATTCACTAGACACTTCAGTAACCTGTTGAATATTAAGAGCAAGCCCAGTTGTCGTATGTACGCATTCATCTGTCATTGCTGACTGTGTAGCAGCTCCTTGTTCAATTTGTTCTACTGATTCTGATACTAAATGTGTTTGCTTAGCGGTTTCTTCTGTAAGCGTTGACAATGAAGAAGAAGAATCTAAAACATTGGCTGCCGTTTGCTTGACCCCGATAATAATTTCTTGAATTTGCGATAATGTCTGATTGAAAGCAGATGCAAGCTGGCCAATTTCATCTTTTCTATGAACATCCAGACGCATCGTTAAATCTCCTTCTCCATGACTAATCTCTTCAAGTGACTTTGTCATCATCTCAAGCGGTTTTAATAATTTTCTAACAACGAAATAAATGGCTAGTATGACAAGAATAATACTTATTAAGGCTGCAAGCATTGTATACAATTGCACAGTGTCCATCACTTCATTAGACAGGCCGACAACTAGCAGTTGCCCATTGGATAATGATTTGGAAAAATACATAACACGTTGATTATTGACTTCACCATTCCACTGTTTATTGGTTTCAATATTGGAATCAAGTGATAATTTTTCATTTGTTGAAACGATGACCTCACCAGATTTACTTAAAATAGCTGCATATTTTACCGTATCGCTTAGTTCATCTTTTAAGCTTGCAATCATTGGGGGTATGCCGATTTGTTGATCTAATTCTTGCAGCGTTGCTCCGTCGCGTCCGACTTGTACAATACGTTCATCATTCCAACCTGTTACACCAACAAATTTATATAATTTACCGTCAACGGAACGTTCAGTTGCTTTTTGAGTGACCACAGATTCTTCACCAGAAATCAATTTCATAAATTCATAGGCTTGCCCGTTGGGATCACTGCTGAAATTAAAGTCAACCTTCTTCGCCATATTTGTTAAAATCGTATTACCATGTTGGTCTGTAATCCAAAACTCATCGATTCCAGACTTTTCAGATAACTCAACCAACTCTTCATAACTTGTTCCTTTTTCAAATAAAGAAGCAGTCATTACAGCCTGTCCAATCATTTCCTGATCTAAAATGGATTCTGCTTTCTCGCGTGAAATAATGGAATCTTCTATATTCAATTGAATGGTTGACACAATCGCCTCACCTTTTTGTGTCAAAGACTGTTCCACTTGCTTTGTTAAAAAGAATGAAAAACCTCCAAATACTACAATAAGTGATAGAATAATAGGAAGTAAAATCTTCCACTTTATAGAAATTACCATACGCTACTAACTCCTTCCTGTGCCAAATTAACTATTGATAGCTACTATCTACCTATTTTACAGAATACAGATAATTAAATGCGGATAAATTGGAAATTATTTTTGACATATATGTTACAGAAAAATTCCTGAAGGATAGGTAAAAATTTAATAAAATTGAAAACTAATTTTCTATATTTATATTGTAAAATTACAATACTTAACAAAAAGGGTGGTTTTCATTTTAAAATGAGGATTAATAAAAAATATAAAAGATTTTCCTTACTTGCACTCGTACTTGCTTTAGTTGTTGTCTGGTTTCAATTTAATAATGGTTCGAATCAAACAGAAGCTCCTGATGAGAAAAAGGCTTCAACAGAGCATCGGGAAAACGCAATGACCACAGACGAAAAGGTCATAGAAGAAAAGCAGGAAGAGCAAGCAGCTGACACAAGTAATGTCGATGCTATAGGGAATCCAAAGGATAAAGTAAAAAAGCTGCTCGAAACGATGACATTGGAAGAGAAAGTCGGGCAGTTAATGATTGTTGGGTTTGATGGAACAGAAAAGAATGATCATATCAGTGAACTGATTGAAGAGAAAAACATCGGCGGAGTAATTTACTTTGACCGTAATATGTCGTCGCCGAAGCAAGTAGCAGAGCTGTCCAACTCCTTGCAGCAGTCAACGGGCAATAGCTCTACTCAGCTGCCGCTTATGCTTGCGGTCGATCAAGAAGGCGGGGATATTGTGCGGATGCGAGAGCAAGTATCACCGATCCCTTCGCAGCAAAAGCTCGGCAATCATGCCGATGCCAAACAAGTTTATGAGGTAGCTAAATTAAATGGAGCAGAGCTTGAATCAATGGGGATCCATATCAATTTTGCTCCAGTACTTGATTTATCAACAACAGATAGTCGTTCGTTTGGGAAAGATCCAGAAAAGGTATATCAATATGGAAGAAAAGCCATCCAAGGCTTAAATGATTCCTCTATTACAGGGGCATTAAAGCATTTTCCTGGGAATGGTCGCAGTAATATTGACCCGCATATTGAAACGTCTTCTGTAGAATCAACACAGCTTGATCTCGAAAATTCAGATATTTATCCATTTAAACAGATTATTAAAGAAATGGATAATCAGAAGTTTTTCGTGATGGTCACGCATATTAAATACCCAGCCTATGATCAGGAAAAGCCAGCGAGCCTTTCACATGCCATTATTGAAGACTTGCTTCGTGAAAAGCTTGGATATGAAGGAATCGTCATTACCGATGATCTAGAGATGGGAGCTGTGAATAAATATTTTTCCTATAAAGATATGGGAAAAGAGGCACTATTAGCTGGAGCGGATATTTTGCTTGTATGTCACCAATATGAGAATCAGCTTGAAGTGTATAACGGCATTATTGAAGCCGTTCAAAAAGGTGAGATTCCAATGGAGCGCATTGATGAAGCTGTAGAGCGAGTTTTGACGTATAAATTAAACACGATTCACGGAACTGTGGTCGATCCTGAACAAGCAGAAAAAGTTGTCAAAAGTACAGAACATGTCAATTATATAAGAAACCTTCAGTTGAATTGAATAATTGCAAAAGCCCTTTCTGAAACGGAAGGGCTTTTGCTTTAGATAATCACTTTGTAGAGTAAAATAAATCTATAATAATTCGCTAATTTTTTATAAAATTCGATAAATTAAAATTGCTGTTGTAGTACAATAACGTATATAGAGATAAAAATAACTACAGATTTCATCCTTTTTATACTATTTTGCACTATAATTGGTATAAAGGAAAAGGGGAAGTCATCAACAAGAAAAGAAATTAGGGAGGAAATGCAGCATGCAAGTACAAACGACTCGAATGGAAGAGGAACAAGCCAAAATTATTCTTCAAGAAACAGCAGGGTTAGCGATTATTACAATCCATCGCCCGCATTTAAAGAATGCCTTAACAGCGAATATGTGGGATCAATTAGCGGATGTTGCTTTGAAAGTACTTGAAAATCCGAAAAATAAAGTGCTGTTGTTAAGAGGATCGGGTGAGCAGTTTACGGCTGGATCAGATATTAAAGAATTTAATCAACTATCTTTAGAAAAAGCAGAAGAGGCATTTGTGCATATGGAAAAAACCATTTCAACAATTGAACGCTTACCGATTCCAACGATTGGGGTAATTAACGGTCCTGCGATGGGAGCTGGACTTGAATTAGCTTTAGCTTGTGATATTCGAATTGGATCAGAGAAGTCTAAACTAGGGATTCCTGTCGGAAAGTTAGGGATTACATTAAATAATAAATTTGCGCAAAGACTTGTGAATTTAGTCGGTCCAAGTTTAACGAAGGATTTAGTATATACAGGTCGGATGTTAAAAGCGGAAGAAGCATACCGAGTAGGGATGCTGAATTATTTGGTAACGGAAAAAGATTTGAACCGTTATGCTATCAAAATGGGAAAATTAGTCGCCTCTATGTCTCCTGCATCATTGCTAGCGGTTAAGACGTCTGTACAAGAATGTATCGACAGTGTACCAGTTCTTTGGAAAGGGTCTACACCGTTTGTTGATCAGAATGATTTCCCTGAAGGCGTTGGAGCATTTGTAGAGAAACGCTTACCTCGATTTACTCGTCGTACACAGTAATGAGCTAAAAAGACGACTCACATTCATCTTGAATTTGTGAAGTCGTCTTTTTTAGCTCATTGTTGATTTTGAATTAAAAGGAAATCCCGCGAATCTTTATGAATACCCCGTCAATTGATGAAATATACTCTAATTTACTTTGGTCTTGCCAACTGAGGAAACATGAACGTCAATAGAAGCAAATTCGATATTAAAGTGGTGAAGAAAATTGTGCTGAATTTCTAGTTGAAGCTGTTCGAGCATGTTTGGTAAATGATATGAGATAGGAGAGACGACAGAGACGTTTAAGCTTGCTGTCGGTAGTCCTTCTACCTGTACGTGAATAGAATCAAGATGGTCTATATACGGATTGTTTGAACATGTATGCTCAATAATATCGATAAATGCCTTTTTCTCGATTCGAATATATCCTTTATGAAAGTCTGGACGAACAATAGTTGTTTCCCCAATTTTCTCTTTTTTAGGGGAAAAGATATCCATCCCTTTATAAACTAATCTTTTGAAGAAGTTTTGCCCCACTTGTCTATGTGGAATCGGCATAATATGTTTTCCTTCTGTTTTTCTAATAAATTGCGCCATCTTGATTTCACTGGAAGAGCGAATATCTTCTACATAATAATAATGATTGATATCTCCTAATTCGAGCCGTTTAGCAATTAACTTGGTCATTTTGTCTGATGTACCAATAATAAGAATCTTATTGATTACGTAAATTTTTAAAGCTTCCTGTACTTCTTTTGCATGTAAATCATCGGAAAAAATGGCCCGTCTTACTGCAGTTACCGTGTTTTTTTCAAATTTTGCTGAGGTACCGGCTACTTTATGGCCATTTACAATTAATAGCCCATCATCAATAATAGCAGGAATTTTATGCTGGTCAGCAAATGCAAGGGCACTTGTACTTTTACCAGTCCCGCTAGGTCCACTTAATGAAAAAATCTCCATATGTATACTCCCTGTTTTTAGTTCCATTATATAGTTCATGAAGGGATTGTTCAAACGAGCATAATTCTTCTTACTAATCTCATACTAGAAGGTAAGAAGGAGGGATATCCATGGCTAAACGTACAAAAAAGAATGACGCGGATCAAAAGAATAAACAAGGATTTGATTCAAGCAAAACAGATTCAGAATTCTCTCAGGAATTTGGGAGTGCTAATGCTAATCGAGCACACAAACAGAAAGCAAAAAAAGAAAAAGCATCCAAAAATCAAGGTGAATGGAAAGGCATGCATTGACGTGCCCTTGTTAGCGTTTTATGAAAAAGATTGCGATATTTGTTCTATGTATACTGATTTTATTTCTTCCATTACAAGTGTTTGCGGAGCGAAAGGTACCGATTTTACTTTATCATTCGATTGATGAGTTTAAGGGGCATGGCTCTAAAGAGTTGTATGTAACGCCAAATAATTTCGAGCAACAGATGGTGTATTTACGAGATCATGGTTACACATTATTAACTTTTGAGCGATGGCAAGATATCGATAAAGTAAATAAACCGATTTTCATTACATTTGATGACGGATATAAAAATAATCTGAATGCATTTGCTGCTTTTCAAAAGTTAAAAACTGAGCGCTTTAAACCAACTGGTACAATCTTCGTTATTTCTGATTTTATCGGTCGTTCGAACCGGTTGTCACAGTCGGATTTAAAAATGATGGTCGATTCAGGCTTAATCTCCATTCAGTCTCATACGGCTACACATCCTTATTTGACACAAATAAAAAATTATGGGTATGAACTGAAAGAGTCCAAAGATAAAATTCAGCGAATAACAGGAAAACCAGTTATTGCTCTTGCATATCCGTATGGAATTTTCAATGACAAGGTTGTTGCAGAAACGAAGAAGTACTACTTATTTGGACTGACAACAACGCCCGAACTATTTTCTAAAAAGGGTATAAAAGATGAACTCTACCTCTTACCGCGAATCTATATCAAGTATTCAACGACAC
Source organism: Peribacillus asahii (assembly GCF_004006295.1). Taxonomy (NCBI): domain Bacteria; kingdom Bacillati; phylum Bacillota; class Bacilli; order Caryophanales; family Bacillaceae; genus Peribacillus; species Peribacillus asahii. The sequence continues at coordinate 4,091,523 of NZ_CP026095.1, read as the reverse complement.
TTGATGATTTTGCCAAAATCGTGGAAGGAGAATGAATACATTGGAAAACGGGAAGAAAATATCTTCCCGTTTTTCTATTAAGGTTCTGTTACATAACGTATAAATCAACAATATTCATTCACATAGCCTATATTAAAATGAAATCACTCTAACTTTATCTGTTGATTTCCTCTAGTTCTCTTGCATGTTGGGCCATTTCATATAAGATGAGTTGACTATTTACTTCGCTTTCATCCGTTGCTTTTTCAACATAATGATAATAGCCTGAATTATTTTGTTCCCGTGCTTTTACATTATCGGCTAACATGAGCTTTACCCATGTTCTAATTCGTTGTTTTAAATGACCTTTTAAGATAGGAAATAGGATTTCTACACGGTTTTCCATATTTCGTGTCATCAAATCGGCTGAAGATAAATAGACTTTTTCTTCTCCGTTATGATGGAAATAGTAGATACGAGTATGTTCTAAAAAAACACCCACTATGCTTCGCACTTTGATATTTTCGCTGACTCCTTTAATTCCTGGGCGCAAACAACAGATTCCACGCACAATTAAATCGATTTTTACACCAGCATTAGATGCTTCATATAGCTTCATAATAAGGTTTTTATCAGATAGAGAATTCATTTTGGCGACAATATAGCCGTTTCCAAATTGTTTATGGAATTGGATTTCTTTATCGATTAATTCAATAAATTGATCTCTAATATCAAATGGAGCAACAATTAAGTGATGGTAGTGTGGCTTCTCCATATGCCCGCTTAAATAATTAAAAAAGTTCGTAGCATCAATTCCAATTTTCTTATTAGAAGTAATCAATCCCATATCTGTATAAAATCTAGCTGTTGCATCATTATAATTGCCTGTACCTAAATGAACAAATCGCTCGATTTTATTTTTTCTACGACGCACCACAAGGGTAATTTTACTGTGGGTTTTTAAATGGGTCATTCCGTAAATAACATGACAGCCTGCTTTTTCTAGTTCCTTTGCCCAATGGACATTGTTTTCCTCATCAAATCGAGCCTTTAATTCTACTAAAACAGTGACCTGCTTGCCATTTTCGGCGGCTCGTTTCAGGCTTTTAATAATCGGAGAGTTCCCGCTTACTCGATAAAGGGTCTGCTTAATCGCCAAAACATCCTGGTCACAGGCTGCCTGTGAAATAAACTCAATGACCGGTTCAAATGATTCATATGGATGGTGCAGCAAAATATCTTCCTGAAGAGCAGCGTCAAAAATATCTTGTTTTCCCACTAAATCTTTTGGAATGTGTGGAATGTATGTTGGCTCGCTTAAATATCCATGAGTAGATTGAATCTCATTACAAAAAGAAAATAAAAATGTTAAGTCGAGAGGAGCTTGGACAAAGTACACATCTTTTAAATGAATCTCTAGTTCGTCGATTAAATAATTTACGACCTGTTTGTCGTGCTCAGGATTTTGTACCTCTAATCGGACAGGTGCTCCCCATTTGCGTTTTTTTAGTTCTTCTTCAATTTCTTGCAGCAAGTCCTCTGCTTCATCTTCGTGAATTGTTAAATCAGCGTTACGCGTGATGCGAAAGGCTGTTACAGATTTTATTTCATAGCCGCTGAATAATTTATGAATAAAACGAGCGATGACTTGTTCTAATAATACAAACGTTCTTGTATCTTTTTCTGAAGGCAATTCAATATAACGTTTAATGACAGAAGGAACTTGGACAATGGCAAGCTTTCCTGAAACAGATTCAATATCGATATTTTCTTCCTTGTCTCCAATGATAATCGCTAAGTTTAGCGATTTGTTTGCTAACATTGGAAATGGTCGGTAGGCATCGATTGCCATCGGTGTTAATACGGGAAAGATGTGCTCATCAAAATGATTTTCTAAAAAAACTAAATCTGTCTTGGATATTTTCGTAATTGGAATGATGTTTATTTGTTCGTTTGCTAGAAGAGGAGCAAGTTGTTTCTTGTAAATATGGTCCTGTTTTTCAATCAGCTTATGTGTAATTTGAGAGATTGATTCCAGCTGTTGTACCGGTGTTAATCCTGCTTTATTTTCAGGACGATTAAACCCTGCTTTTACTTGATCGAGCAACCCAGCTACACGAACCATGAAAAATTCGTCTAAATTGGAACTTGTAATAGCTAAAAATTTGTATCTTTCTAGTAAGGCATTTTGGCTATCCATTGCTTCTTCCAATACCCGTAGGTTAAAGGCCAACCAACTTAATTCACGATTATTATAAAAAGAAGGATCTGCAATATTAATGGTTCTATCTAGTACTTTCAAGCTGAGTACAACTCCTTATATGTTACTATCTAGTCATATTGTAAGATATATGATGAAGAAAAATGTAAAGATTATATATTAATCGCGTGAATTTTTTGTAAACTCATGGAATATAGACACTTTAAAGGCGTATATGGAACAATAGCATTTGAATATCTATCACATTTAAATTGAGGAAAAGCTTTTTTAGTATTGAATTAATTGTTAGAAGGGTTTTTGTTTTTGAACGGTTTAGTACAAAACCACCTACAACAAAGATGTTGGAATCCTTACTACACGGCATATTGTTGGAAGGGGCAATTTAAGGTTGGCATGTAGATAAGGTTTATACAGATTCGATAGATATGGCAGAAAAACATAAACTAATAGTTGTAACTCCCAACGAAGAACGAATAACCTTATTTTTACTGTTATGTAAATATAAGCGATATAATTGATTGAACGTTCATTCATTGAGTGTAGGGAGGAATAGCTTATGAAAAAATCTAGTATTATTTTCTTTGAAAGAAAATTTCCCAGTGCAAACATGATCCTTATTAAGGATAAGCTCCCAATCCTTATTGATACTGGTTTTGGGAGTGAAGCGAAAGATACAGAACAATTAATTAAAGAAGCGGGCGTTTCACCAGAGGAATTACACCTTATTGTGAACACGCACTATCATAGTGACCATGTAGGCGGCAATTCTTATTTTCAAAAAAACTATGATGTTACGATTGCTGCTCATAAATGGGATGCCAATTTAATTAATTCTTGTGACCCTGAAGCCTGTAGTGCAGAATGGTTAGATCAGCCTGTAGAGCCTTATCGAGTCGATAAAAAGCTCTCAGATAACGATGAGATTCATACAGGAAGTAGAGCTCTGAAAGTCATACACACACCGGGACATACGTTAGGACATATTTCTTTATATGAACCTGAAGAAGAGGTATTGATTTGCGGAGATCTTTTTCACAAAAATGATATCGGATGGTTAAATATCTTTCGAGAGGGTGTTTCATCTATCCAGCGATCGATACAAAGTTTGGATCGGTTGTCCAGGCTCCGGATTGGGCGGGCATATTCAGGACATGGCCCTCAAATAGAGAATCCTAGTGCTTCCATTGATGCAGCAAGGGAGCGGTTTGAAAAGTGGCTTATGATGCCAGAGAAGGTTTCATGGCATGCCATCAAAAGGATTTTTGCATTCACATTAATCATTAAAAATGGATTGGCAAGAGAAGAAATCGATAGCTACCTACTAAAGTGTGGTTGGTTTCAGGATTTTGCACGCTATTCTTTCCAGCTGCAACCCGAAGAATTTATTCAAATTCTGCTTGATGAAATGATTCGTTCTAAAGCAGCGAGCTGGCACAATAATTATTTAATCGCTACGACCCCATACCAAGTACCACAAGAGAAATGGATGAATAAGAACATAAAGCCGAAAGATTGGAAGCCTCAAGATATTCTTACATAAAAAAGAGGTGGAAAGTGTCGAATACCGCTCACCATTATTTGAATATTTTGACTATTAACTATACAGCATAAAACCTTCAGGAGGGAGATCTATATGTCATTAAAAGTAGGAGATATTATTACATTTGAACGAACTTTTACAGTAAGGGATGTTGAATTATTTACAGAGATTTCAGGTGATGAAGGAATTCATCATATGACCCCGGATGAACAGGGAAGACTTGTTGTTCAAGGGTTATTAACCGCAACTCTACCAACAAAAGTAGGTGGAGATCATAACGTACTGGCTCGTACTATGAATTTTGAGTTTTTAAGACCTGTGTTTACAGGGGATACAATCATCTGTGAAGTAAAAATTGAAAAATACGAAAGGCAAGAAAATAAAAATAATAGAACAGCTATTATGGCATCCTTTTTATGTACAAATCAGAATGAAAAAGAAATACTAAAAGGGGACTTTGCGGGTGTGATCCTTTAAATTGCTTATATTTTCTTCAACTAACGAAGGCGTTAATTTAATAAGAAAGGACATTACATATTAGGTCAGATAAAATATGTAATGTCCTTTTATTTTTCAAAACTTAGCTTTTGATCAGCTTAGGAACTGCACTTTTTTGTTAGAGAAAATAATAATTAAGATCGAAAGACCAAGGCTATGAAGATTTTTACTTATTATGCCCACAAAGCCGGCTTTACGACCATAAACCAAAGCATCGTAATAAGAAGGAGGATATATATCCAAATAGTTCGCTGCAACTTAACAGCCAGTTCTTCCTTATTGGTGTCTTTCTCTTGGAACTTTCTGAGTTTTGGAGAAAATGCACGCGCAAGAAAGAATAATGAACAGAATAAAATCAATAGCGTCATGATAATCCATGATGTATTCCATGTCCATGGACCGGACATAACGAGTAATATACCTGATATTACTAGAACATGTCCTGAATGCATCGCAAGTCGAACGACAAATCGGAATGTGCCCAGATAGGCATCCAATTCTTCTTTTCCTACTAAGTGCATTTTTTTAGAAATCGGCAGGAGAATAAAGAAAGGACCGATGGATACGATTACGCTTAGAACATGAATATATAGTAAGAGTTTGTACAATAAATCCATTTCTTTTGCCTATTAATCGGTAACTGGGCTAAACTCATGCACCCAAACTCTCATTTGTGGAAGCCATGGCATTCCTGGATGAATAGAGAGGATAGATTGTTTGTATTCTTCTACTGTCCCATATCCTTCCTGACGCGCATGTTCATCCGTTAATTCACCTAATGATTGAGAATATACACGATTTACGATGAACTTTTTATCGTTTAGCACCATTATTTCACCTACATCAGCATATCTTCCATTCCGGCGCGTTGCTGTTTTGCGGCCTTCGATTACTTTATTAACATCTTCGGGCATAGTGACAAGTCTTTCAATTGTACATGTTTTTGGAGGCAGTGTATTCAGATCTTCATGATTTGACATTGAAAAATCTCCCTTCATATCTAGTTTCTCTTTAAATGTACCATATTTTTGATGTGGGAAAAGGACTAATCTTTATTTGCTTCAGATTCTTTTAGCTTCTCATTATCTCGAAATATTATGTGTAATCCTTCAAAATTCTAAGCTTGGCTAAGTAAAGGGAATATCTCATTTAATCTCGTAATATGATGGAATATCTATATGAGAAATGGGGCGATTGGATTGCAAATGGATGATTCCTTGATTACAAGGGACAAGTTGGTGCAATATGTTGAGCTAAGTCGCAAGAAAAAAGAAGTAGAAATGCAATTAGATGCTTTAAAGAAGGACTTTAATAAATATTTCGATCATTCAGTTGGAAAGTATAGCAAGGGTGAAATAACTATTAGCGATTATAAATTGCAAAGACAAGTAAGGAAAATGGAGAAATTTGATCGAGAGATAACGGTCAATCGATTAGAAGAATTGAATTTAAAGGATTTAATTCAAAAAAAGCCTGATGAGGAGAAGATAAAGTCAGCACTAAATTTAGGGCTATTAAAAGAGAATGATTTAGAAGGCTGTGTAATTACAAGTTCTTCACAGGCAATCTACGTTAAACAGATAGATTCATAGAAAGTGTGTGCCAGTTGCACCTAATATTGATAGGGATTGTCAATCATGAACGCCCTAAAGAGAAAATAATTTCTCTTTAGGGCATTTTTTATATCTAAAATGTAAAAAAGGATGTAGCTTGAAAGCTTCGAGTCCATTTGTTTAGCATAGGGCCACACTGTATAACAGAGCTATTATCGGAAGAAAAGAACACCTCCAGAATGGTGAAATCAAGATTCTGGAGGTCAATCAAGAATATGTTCAATTTTAAATAGAACTTCTGGTTTCTTATGGGGATAAGATTATTCCAGTACGAGTTTTTTTCTATTATAAAAGAGGTTATCTTAATGCTTTAATTCTTTACCCATTCCTTTTAGGAAATGGATACCAAAGCCAAGTGCTCGATTAATATCAGGATCATTTAATAGTTTAACTAGGTCCATTACTTTAACTTTTTTATCAGTTTGCAAATAGTCATTGGCTTCATCCATACCTTTCATAGCACTATTTACAAGCTTCGTTATTAATTCAGGATCAGTCTTCATGAGGGCACCTGTTGCCCCCATAAGTGTGTTAATTAAATTGGTCACCGGTTCTCGAGAGACTTGGTGAAGCGCAATTTGGGCAATCTTTTCTTTAGCTTGAAGCATGGAATCAGCTGCCTCTAGAACACCGATATCGTTTAGTTCACCCACAATGGTTAGTACTTTGTTTAAGGCTTCATCGTTATTGGCAAGAAGTGTTGTTAAGGCTTCTAGCTTTTTTTGTTTCTGTTCCTCCTCGGTGAGAAGGTTTTTTTTGATTTCTGTAATAGGTTGAGCCATATTTATTTCTCCTTCCTATTGATCTGTTAGATGGACATAGCCTGGACGAGCCCATTTTCGATTAACCTCAACTCCATTTTGAGGATAACGTTTTTTATTCCGTGGATTCGTAGATGGCAGTGGAACTGTTCCGCCTTCACTGAGCACTTCCATACGAACCTTTGTTTGTTTATAAGCAGGTGTATTTGTTCGTTGATCGAATATAGGACCTGTTAAAAAGTTAATAGCGGACTCTTTATCTACCGAGTTCATCGGAAGGAAAAGCTCGTTTGCTTTGACACGATCTGTAACAAGTGCATTTAATTTAACGGCTCCAAAAGGAGAGACTAATCGTACAATTGCACCATCATTAATTCCGCGCTCTTCAGCAAGTTCTGGTGAAACTTCAACAAAGATCTCTGGAACTTTCGATTGGATACCTTTGGATTTGTTTGTCATATTCCCTTCATGGAAATGCTCTAGCATACGTCCATTGTTAATATGCAAATCATATTCTTCAGGGAATTCTGCAGGCTCCACCCAGTCCGATAAGGCAAAGCGTGCTTTCTTATCCGGAAAGTTAAATCCATCCACATAGAGAAGTGGTGTGCTCACTCCTTCGAAGCTGCCCCATAGGAAGCTGTTCCAACCTTCTAGTACTTCATAATTGGCTCCGCTGAATAATGGAGATAGGCTGGCCATTTCATCATAGATGTCACTTGGATGATTGTAATTCCAATTTGCGCCTAGACGGTTTGCAATTTCTTGAGTAATCCACCAGTCCGGCTTAGCATCACCGAGTGTTGGGAGTGCTTGATATAATCGTTGAACACGACGCTCTGTGTTTGTAAATGTACCATCTTTCTCAAGAGATGGAGCTCCCGGTAATACGACGTCCGCATATTGAGCCGTTCTCGATAAGAAGATATCTTGGACAACAAAGAAATCAAGTTGTGATAAAACTTCGTGAACATGATTTGCGTCGGAGTCTACGAGAGCCATATCTTCACCAACAAGGTACATCGCCTTCATCTTTCCTTCTTCAATAGCATGAAGCATTTGAATGTTATCGAGGCCTGGTTTTCCGTCAATTTCTACACCATAAGCCTTTTCAAATTTTGCACGTGCGGTATCATCGGTAATATGTTGATATCCTGGAAGCCAGCCAGGAAGAGTTCCCATATCACAAGCACCTTGTACATTGTTATGACCACGAAGAGGATAAGCACCTGCACCTGGACGACGGTAGTTTCCTGTAGCAAGAAGTAAATTAGAAATGGCTGCGGAAGTATCAGAACCACCGGTATTTTGTGTAACGCCCATTCCCCATAGAACACAAGTCCCATCAGCATCACGAATCATTTCAGCGATTTGAATAAGCGTTTCTTTTGAAATACCTGTCACTTGTTCTGCGTAGTCAAGTGTGTATTTCTCAAGTACTGTTTTGAAATCTTCAAAGAAGTTTACGTTTTCTTCAATAAATCTTTGATCATGCCAGCCTTGGTCAATGATATACTTTGTCACAGCCATCAACCACACTTGGTCCGTCCCTTGTTTTGGGCTAATAAAGATGTCGGAACGCTCAGCCATTTCGTTTTTACGAAGGTCTGCTACGATAAGTTTTTGACCATGAAGTTTATGTGCTCGTTTAACACGAGTGGCTAATACTGGATGTCCTTCTGCTGGATTTGCTCCAACGATAATAACAAGTCCAGCTTGAGCAATATCTTTGATTGTACCGGCATCTCCACCCATTCCAACTGTACGGAACAAGCCGTCAGTCGCAGGAGATTGACAGTAACGAGAACAGTTATCGACATTGTTTGTTTCAAATATTTGTCGTGCTAGTTTTTGTATCACATAGTTTTCTTCATTTGTAATTTTTGAAGACGAAATAAATCCTACAGAACCCTTTCCGTATTGCTGCTTAATGGAGCCTAGTTTACTAGCAACTAAATCAAGTGCTTCTTCCCAAGTTGATTCTACGAATGCACCATCTTTGCGGATTAATGGTTTTGTAATTCGTTCCTCCGAGTTAACAAAATCCCAGCCGAATTTTCCTTTTACACAAGTAGATATTGCGTTAACTGGAGCATCGGAGACAGGTTGAACTTTAAGAATCTTTCTTCCTTTTGTCCATACTTCAAATGAACAGCCTACGCCGCAGAAGGTACAAACGGTTTTCGTCTTTTTCGTACGTGTGTCACGCATAGCTGCTTCTACTTCTGAAATAGCAAAAATACCGCTATACCCTGGTTCTACTTCTTTTACTAAATCAATCATCGGACTAAGCATCTCGTTTTGGAGACCTGTCATAAATCCAGCTTCGCCAAGCATAGACTTTTCCATCAAAGCGTTACAAGGACAAATCGTTACACATTGACCACAGCCTACACAAGATGAGTCGTTAATAGAGACCCCATCATCCCAAATAACACGAGGGCGCTTAGCTTCCCAGTCGATAGATATTGTCTCGTTTACTTGAAGGTTTTGACAAACTTCTACACATTGTCCGCAGGCAATACATTGGTTTAGATCATAACGGTAGAATGGATGGGACATGTCGACAGCATTTACGTCTGCTTTAGGTGTGTAAGGATATTTTTGATGTTCGATTTCCATCAATTCGGCAGTATTATGTAATTTACAGTTGCCGTTATTATTATCGCAAACAGTACAATACAGCAGATGGTTTTCTAGTAGGCGATCCATTGCTTCTGTTTGTGCAGCTTTTGCACTAGTTGAATCTAATTCTATGTTCATTCCGTCTAAAGCGACCGTTGAACAGGAGCGTACAAGTTTCCCGTTAACTTCTACAATACAAGTATCACATGTTTGGATAGGATCAACTTCAGGTACATAACAAATTTGCGGATGAGCGATTTTTTCTTGATTAATAATTTCTAATATGGTTGAGCCGGAGTTTGCTTCGTATTCGACATCATTGATTTTTATATTAATTTTAGAATGTGTCATTTTCTTCCTCCTCTTGCCTGTTAAACAAAAAAAACCACCACGAATACACATCTTAATTTTCAGAAAAAATGATGTGTAATCATGGTGGAATAGAGTATTAGCAGAACTTACTAATAGACCAATCCGATCCATTTAAAATGTAGTTTAATAATTGATAGAGCGGTAACAAAGCCATTATTATCGTTCCATCAAATCTTATTATGATTATATCGTTGACTTTAGAAATATACAAGATTTAAAAAATGCTGTAAATGCTTTTCCACTTTTATTTTTTTATTTGTTGCTTTATGATTAGAAAACTATAGGAGGATGTTTATTTATGTCAAAAAAAGTTCACGAATTTAATGATATCATCCGAAAGCTTCGTAAAGATCTTTTTGGAAAAGGACCAGAAAGAATTCATACGGTTTTTGTTGAAAATATGGCTATTTCAACGTTATACGGAAACCTCACTCCTACAGAAACTTTTATAGCAAAAACTTCAGAAGGACGTGAAATGGTTCATTTAGCTAGAACAAAAATGATTCAAGATGTGTATAGTGAGGGCCCTCCTGAAGGGCTGGAGGAACTAGTAGGAGCCAAATTTGTCCATCTGTTTTCAGATATCAAAATTGAAGAGAATATTGCAGTTTCCGTCTTTGTTTTTGATAAAAATATCACTTGAAGGGGAAGTTGAAATGAAGACGATCGTGAAGAAAAGGGAAATTCTCAAGTTTAGCAATGGACAACTAATGGATGCTGAAGATACAATTGTAACCGAATTTCCTGTTACGGTTAAAATCAATGAACAAGAATTTGTTACGATGGTTTGTACTCCCGAGTACATTGAAGATATGGTAATTGGTTATTTAGCATCTGAAGGTATTATTCGAAAGTATGAAGACATTAAAGATATTTGGATTCAAGAAAAAGAAGGATATGCGCATGTGAAGATTGATAAGTTGAATCCGTATTATCAAAACCTTCAAAATAAACGGTATATCACTTCGTGTTGTGGAATGAGCAGACAAGGCTTTGTTTTTGCTAATGATGCTCTTACTGCTAAGAAAATGAATGACATTCGAGTGACAATCTCTCCTGATGAGTGTTTCCGTCTCATGAATAATATGCAAAATTCAGCGACTATTTTTCATGAGACAGGGGGAGTCCATAACGCAGCATTATGCGATAAAAATGGATTTTTATTAAGTCGTATGGATATTGGGAGACATAATGCATTAGATAAAATATATGGGTATTGTTTGAAAAATAATATTCTGATTGAAGATAAAATCATTGTGTTCAGCGGGCGAATATCTTCAGAAATTTTATTAAAAGTAGCGAAAATAGGATGTGAGATTGTCCTCTCTAAATCTGCACCAACCGAATTGGCATTAAATCTAGCAGAAGAATTAGGAATTACAACGGTAGGATTTATTAGAAATCAATCTTTAAATATATATACTTGTCCGAAAAGGATTTGCTCAAATAGTAAGAAATTATAAATAAAACATGTTATTATATATAACATGATAAGTAAGGTTTGCTATCAGAGATGAGAGGTGAGAAAACATGCAAGCTAGTATAGCTGATACATTGCAGCGCCCCCTAAGAGATTTGCGTTTATCTGTGACAGATCGTTGCAACTTTCGCTGTCGATATTGCATGCCGGAAGAAATATTCGGAAGTGATTATCCATTTTTATCTTCGGAAAAAATTTTATCCTTTGATGAAATGGAACGATTAACCTCTATATTTGCTTCTTTAGGCGTCCAGAAAGTGCGTATTACAGGAGGAGAGCCATTATTAAGAAAGAATCTCCCTGAGCTGATTTATCGGTTGAAATCAATAAAGGGAATAAAAGATATTGCAGTGACAACGAATGGATCCCTTTTGAAGAAATTTGCCTCCAAGCTATTTAATGCAGGATTATCACGAGTAACCGTCAGTCTTGATTCATTAGATGAGGAACGATTTCATCAATTAAATGGTCAGAGAGGGACGGTAGCAAGTGTTTTAGAAGGTATTGAAGCCGCATCTAATGCAGGATTAGAAGTGAAAGTAAACATGGTTGTTCAGAAAGGACAGAATGATCAAGATATTGTTTCAATGGCTGAATATTTTAAGGAAAAAAAGCATACGCTTCGTTTTATTGAATATATGGATGTAGGAAATTCAAATGGCTGGAGAATGAATGATGTCGTTACGAAACAGCAGATTCTAAATAAAATTGGCGAAGTAATGCCTCTAGAACAGATTCAGCCGAATTATCCAGGTGAAGTAGCAACTAGATATCGATATGTAGACAGTGATCAAGAAATTGGAATTATTTCATCAGTTACCGATTCTTTTTGCTCAAGCTGTTCAAGAGTGCGTGTTTCAGCTGAAGGAAAGCTATATACGTGCTTATTTGCATCGAAGGGCTTTGATTTGCGTGATTTATTACGTTCAGATAAAGCGGACGAAGAGGTTGCTAAGGTTATTACAGATATTTGGAATCATCGCGGCGATCGTTATTCAGATGAAAGAGGAAATGGAACGAAGAAACGTCCAAAAGTAGAAATGTCTCATATTGGCGGTTAATATCCCGAAGAGTATGAAACAAGTTGTCTATGAAAAAGGGACTGAACTTCAAAGCATCTGCTCTTAGTAGCTAGTCCCTTGTTTCATGGATTGTTTTTGGAAAATAAGAAAGTATAAAATTTTCAACACGTTTCGGTGTCTAGTTTCAGGCGTCATTGGCTCTATAGTCTAGTTAAGCACTTTTCTTAGAATAGGCCATTACTTTTCATGGAAGAAGTCGCCGCTTTTTCCTCCTGTTTTTTGAACGAGCAAAGTTTCTTTAATAACCATTGTTTTATCAACCGCTTTACACATGTCATAAAACGTAAGAGCAGCGATGGATGCGGCAGTTAATGCTTCCATTTCGACTCCTGTTTTTCCACTGCATTTAACAGTAGCTTGGATGAGTAAATCATATCCAGCCGCTTGTTGTTGATAATCAAAGGTGAAATCTACGCCTTGTAACATAATGGGATGACACATCGGAATGATGTCAGCCGTTTTTTTGGCACCCATAATTCCAGCAATTTGGGCTACTTGAAGGGGATCTCCCTTTTTAATTAATCCATTTTGAATGGCTTCATATAATTCATTAGAAAAAGAGATTGTACTTTGAGCGATTGCTGTACGTGTTGTGACATCTTTTTGAGAGATATCTACCATTTTAGGTCTTCCTTCTTCATTCCAGTGTGAGAAATTACTCATTATTTGCCTCCTTGCTGTTTTTTAACATGTTTCTATAGGTAGCTCAAGCGAATTAGAGGGCTTGTTACCTTATTCTAATCAACCTTTAGCAGCTTGATTTATGAACTTACAATAGAGTACGAAAGGAGGGAATGTCAATGTCAAATCGCTATTCACGGCAACAGCTATTCAACCATATTGGTATGAAAGGGCAAGAGAAAATTAGCCAAAAGCATGTATTAATTGTTGGAGCAGGGGCATTAGGAAGTGCCAGTTCTGAAGCATTTGTCCGAGCAGGCATTGGCAAGCTTACTCTGATTGACCGCGATTATGTTGAATGGAGTAATTTACAGCGTCAACAATTATACAATGAACAAGATGCTAGATTGAAGATGCCAAAAGCAATTGCTGCTAAAGAACATTTACACAAGATTAATTCAGAGGTTGAAATTGAAGCGCTTGTGATGGATGCGAGTGCAACAAATTTAGAGGATTTGCTGCATAGTGTGGACGTAATCATCGATGCTACAGACAATTTTGATATTCGTTTTATTTTAAATGACTTATCTCATAAACATAATATACCTTGGGTTTATGGGTCTTGCGTTGGAAGCTATGGGGCGACTCATACGATTCTTCCAGGAAAAACACCATGTCTACATTGTCTATTAAAATACGTTCCAGTCGGTGGGGCTACGTGCGATACTGTCGGAATTATTAGCCCAGCAGTACAAATCGTAGCGGCTTATCAAGTGGCTGAAGCATTTAAAATTCTTGTAGAGGATTTTTCATCACTTCGAAATACTTTTTTGACTTTCGATGTATGGAGCAATCAGCATTATTCTATTAAATTAGACAAAATAGAAACGGCGGACTGTCCATCTTGTGGAACGATTAGAACGTATCCTTATTTGTCTTATGAAAACCAAACAAAGACGGAAGTATTATGTGGAAGAAATACAGTTCAAATTAGGCCGAATAGACGTAGTCAGCCTAATTTCGATCAGTTACAAAAACAATTGCAAAATCATGGAACAGTTGAGCAAAATCCTTACCTGTTGTCTTGTCAACTTCAGGATTATCGTATGGTTGTTTTTCGTGATGGTCGCGTTTTTATTCATGGAACGAATGATATCCAAGCGGCCAAAAATCTTTATTATCGTTTATTAGGATAGTAGAAGGAGCGAGCGTTATGGTAGAGAAACGAACCCCTATTTCAGTAGAGAATTGTGTTCGGAAAGTAATGGAATTTTCCAAAAGTGGAGTAATAGAAACTGTAGCGATTGAACAAGCTTACGGTCGTTTTTTAGCACAAGATCTAAAAGCCGATCATGATGTACCTTCCTTTGATCGATCACCGTATGATGGATTTGCTATTAGAGCAGAAGATACAAAATCTGCTTCTTCCGATCATCCTTTATCATTAAAGGTAGTAGGGGAAATTGGTGCGGGTTCTGTCTTTGATGGAACTGTTCAAGCGTTTGAAGCTGTTCGAATTATGACGGGAGCGCAAATTCCTGAAGGATGCAATGCTGTTGTCATGCTGGAATTAACGCGAGAATATACAGACAATGATCAAAAGTTCATTGAAATTAAACGCTCTTATAAAAAGGGTGATAATATCTCCTTTCAAGGTGAGGATACACAAAAGGGCACGGTTTTAGTACAAAAAGGTACATATATCAATCCTGGAGTTTCAGCATTGCTTGCAACTTTTGGATACAAAGAGGTGCCTGTTGCTAAAAAGCCGATTGTTGGAGTAATTGCAACTGGAAGTGAACTTCTTGAAGTAGAGGAACCGCTTGAACCTGGAAAAATCCGCAATAGCAATGCATATATGATTTTGGCTCAAATTGAAAGAGCGGGTGGAAAGGTTAAGTATTTTGGCAAGCTAAGTGATGATTTGGATCAATGTTTACTAGCTGTTAAACAAGCATTATCAGAAGTAGACATATTAATTACAACGGGCGGTGTTTCCGTCGGTGATTATGATTATTTACCAGCGATTTATGAGAAATTAGGCGCGTCCGTTCTGTTTAATAAAATAGCCATGAGACCAGGGAGTGTCACAACGGTTGCGGAGTTAAATGGCAAGCTTCTATTTGGGTTGTCTGGTAATCCTTCTGCTTGCTATGTGGGTTTTGAATTATTGGTACGACCTATTATTCGTACGTATTTATTTAACGACAAGCCCCATTTGAAAAGAGAAAGTGCGTGGTTAGGAGAGGATTTTTCTAAACCAAATCCGTTTACTCGTTTTATTAGAGGACACATTTCTTTTGAGGAAGGTAAGATGATCGCTTCTCCTTCTGGCTTCAATAAATCTAGTGCTGTTTCCTCTTTAGCGGCAGCGGATGTTTTCATTGTTCTTCCTGGAGGAACACGAGGATATAAACAAGGAATGATGGTTGATGTTCTCTTATTAGAAGATGTTCAAGGAAGTGAGTGGCCTTGGGAAAATATTGTCCCATCTTACAGGTCGTAGGGTATCAAAATAGCGGTAAGACGACATTGATGGAAAAATTAATTAGTAGAGCCGCACAAGTTGGATTAAGAGCAGCATCCATTAAGCATCATGGGCATGGCGGAGCACCCTCTTATGAATCACCGTCTAAAGATAAAGATAGTATCCGTCATTATGAGGCAGGAGCTGTTGTGTCTAGTGTAGAAGGGGGAGGCACCTTACAGCTGCGCGCTAAGATGGATGATTTGAGTCTGGATGAAATGTTGCAATTTTACCAATTTTTTTCAATAGATGTCATCTTCGTTGAAGGATATAAAAGGGAAAGTTATCCGAAAGTAGCCTTGATTCGAGATGAACAGGACCTTTCCATTCTGGATTCTTTAACGAATGTACAGTGCATCATTAGCCATGTGCAGGTAGATCAAAAACTAGTTCAGAACTATAAAGTGTTTCAATTAAATGAAGATCACTTATATATAGATTTCATAATGGAAGTGGTGAATAAGGATGGAGTTATTTGAAATTACGCATAGTCCCATTTCGGTAGAAGCATTAATCAGCAAGGTTTCCCGAAGAGAGGCAGGTGCGATTACGACTTTTATTGGGACGGTTAGAGAATTTACAAAAGGGAAAAAGACATTATCTCTTGAATATCAAGCGTATGAACCAATGGCTGTTAAAATGCTTAGTCAAATTGGAGATGAAATTCAGCAAAGATGGCCAGATGCCTTAACAGCTATTACTCATCGTGTAGGTAAATTAGATATAACAGAAGTTGCTGTAGTTATTGCGGTCTCCTCCCCGCATCGAAAAACGGCATATGAAGCAAATGAGTATGCCATTGAACGGATTAAACAAATTGTCCCTATTTGGAAAAAAGAGTTTTGGGAAGATGGAACGAAGTGGATAGGAGATCAGCTAGAGACGGTTGAATATCCTGAAGGAAAACCAAGTAAGGGGGAATCGATGTGATCACGGTTTTATTTTTTGCAGGAATACGTGAAGAAGTTGGAATGGACCAGCTGCAAGTAGAGAAACAAGATATTACCGTTTCACAATTAAAAGAGTATCTTCAAACGGAATATCAGCTTTCTTCGCTTCAGCAAGTGATGGTCGCTGTTAATGAAAGCTTCGTGACAGAGGATGAAACGCTAAAGGATCAAGATACGGTTGCATTCATTCCTCCAGTCAGTGGTGGTTAAGGAATAGTGAAGGATATTGTTTAGGGGAATCGAGAGTGATTATGAACTGCTCGATTCCTTTTTTGATAGGATTTGCTTTAATTATTGTCTCTGAATTGACAAGTCATTCTATGATGAAAAAAGTAGAAGACAGTCCTCAATTAATGGACTGCCTAGTAGTTAGTTGCTGTATAAACCATTTAAATATCAACTAATATAATTTCCCTGTATGCTTGATTCCGTCATATGTGTAGGTGATTTTGGAATATGTTGAACTATTAAATGTTGCTAATCTGTTTTTTGGTTTAAATGTAAACGTTTTAGAACCCTGTACCTTTACAGTCCAATTTTTAGGACTGTAAGAGTAAATTACTTTATTCCCATTGTAAAGTTGAATTTTGTTCACTGTTAATGTCTTACTTCCGTTATTGTCTATGAAGAATGATGCTGAATTCTTTGAGTAATCATAATTTAAATTCATTCTATAAGCTGGAGCTTCTTTAATAGTTAGTGTAATGATTTTGGTTTTTACTTTGTTTGTTCCTTTTTGACGGACATCAACAGCTACTTTATATGTTCCTGTATAGTATGGGAAAGCAGAGTAGCTTTTCTTACTAGAATAATTTTTTGCTGTATACCATTTGCCTTTTTCGTATACACGGTAACGGTACTCCAGATACGAACCTTTCGTTTTTACAGTATAGGTAATGGTAGTTCCTTGGATTTGTGGAGATTTTTTATTGGCTGTAAATGAGACTATGGAAAAATCAGATGGTTTGAAAACAGTGTAACTGCTTTCCTTTGATACGGTTTTTCCGGAAACAGTATTGCGTACAGTTACTTTAACCTTATACTTTCCAGCTTTATTTGGTGTCCAGTTTACCGAGCTTTTAGAAGAGTAATTTTGTAGTGTAGTCCATTTTTTATTAGAATATACACTGAATTTATATTGCAAATCTACTCCCTTTGCTTTTGCTGTCCATTTGATTGTCTTGTTTGTTGGTTGTGGTGAAACAACATTTGATTTTAATGATGTAATGCTTACCTTACCATCATTAAATTCTTGCAATAGAAGGTAAGGTTCATTGTTGAAAGTAAACTGATTGTTTGTAACTTGTACAGCGATATAATACGTACCTTTTTCTAGGGCCGCTTCGATTTTTTGGAAGTAGAATAGCTCGTTTTCAAGATAGGCACCATAAGCGGTACTTGTTTGAATTAGTTGGCCGCTGGCGTTATATAGACGCAGTTTGTAAGATTCATAATAATTTCGATTTGTATCAAATTCATTTCCTAGAATAGAATGTACTCGGAACGTACCTTTAGTGGATAAACTAACTCGATAAAAATCTACATCACTATTATTTGTAATGCTTCCTTCCACTTCTTCTAATAGCTTAATACTTGTTGCTTTTTCCCTCACATTATTTGGCTCAGCTTCTATTTTAGCTGCTTCTGCAGTAGTAATAAAAAAACTGAACATACATAAAAAACTTAATACACCAATCATTCCCTTTATTTGACGCATAATAGACCTCCTTGAATAAATAGAATATGGATAATTCTATCATTTGAGGTTTTAAATGTTATGGTAAAATGTAGCATTTTTGTAATAATGATGCTTTGTTCCTTGTTTTGATATTCGATAATGAGAAGAAGTACCCTTATGGGATTTTGATTGATATAGACCTAAAGTTGTGTGTTTCTAAAATTCTCATCTTATTCTTTAAATATGATAGACTAGTGTCAATGGCTTTACATTGCCGATATGATGTACATAACGAGGAGGAGTTCATTTTGGAAATTACTATTACTCGTGCTTTATCAGAATTAAAACTGTTAGATAAAAGAATTCAACGTACCATTCATGATTCGACGTTTGGCGGCTACATGGTTGGGAAAAAAGTGATGACTGGATTCAACAGTGTCGAGGAAGTCGAAAAACGGGCAAAAGCGGATTATCAGTCTGTTCAAGATTTAATTAAAAGACGAAATAAGATTAAATCAGCGATTGTTGTATCAAATGCAACAACGACTGTTGAAGTAGCTGGTATAACGATGACGGTGGCGGAAGTTATTGAACGGAAAACATCGATTGAATATGAGAAAACGTTATTGGCGAAATTGAAAAATACATATACGAAACTAGTTGATTATGTCGATGAAGTAAATGAAGAGGTTAAACATCGCTTGGATCGTCAACTCGAGGCGCTTTACGGAAAAGATGGAAAGGCGAAAGCGATGGAAAATGAAGAAATTACAAAAGCGTTTAAAGCAGACAATGAAGCAAAGTTGATAGATTCTCTTAATCTAAAAGAGAAAATCGAAGAATTAACAAGAAAAATTGAAGACTTCGAAACAGAGTGTGATTTTGTTCTTTCTGAAAGTAACACAATCACAAAAATTCATGTAGAATAAAAAGAAAATACTATTAGTTAGTCGAAAACTGATAAAACTTAAACACGCACGGGCGGCTATGGCGTAACAGTCGCCATCTTTTATCATGAGATGATATCAAATAGTTGATACTAGATGAATAAAAGTTCAACAATCAAAACTCAAGATATAAAGCTCAGAAATTAAAGTTCTTATGCGTTCAAGTTTCAGCTCTCATATTTTAAAGTTCGATAAAATCTAGGATCAAGGCTTGAGTGGTTGTTTATTGACTCTATCGGTTGCCTCCTAGCTGACTAGCTAACAAGTAGTTCTATGATATAAAAGCAACAGACAGTTCATGAACTGTCTGTTACTTTTATATAGATCCTATTTAATATTTCAGCATCATTCGTCGAGCCAAATCAAGAGACGTACAGCGTATTGATTTACATCCCGTTGACTTTATGAAGAGGGAACCTCCGCTTATATGAATAGATTGGTTTTGAACGGTTAACTAGAGTTCAATTTTCAACCCGCCGATAATGGGATTATTGTAAAGACGTACCGATTTCCTATTGAATAAAGCTATTTTCGCACATAAAAACGGTAGGTTCTTCTTTAACTCTACCGTCCTTCATTATAAGGTTTATTCTTCTCCCAAAGCGATTGCATTTTCAGGATAGCTAATCCAGTCACTCCAGCTACCAGCATACAGTTTTACATTTTGATAGCCAGCCTCATGTAATGCCAAGATATTAGGACAGGCAGAAACGCCAGAACCGCAATACACGATAATTTCTTTTTCTTTGGGTACAGAAGAAAAGTACTTCTGCAAATCATTCTTTGTCTTCCATTCTCCGGATTCAGTAATGACCTCTTTCCAGAAATAGTTGATGGCACCAGGAATATGCCCCGCTTTTTTATCTATCGGTTCTTCTTCCCCAAGGTATCTCGTTCTTTCTCGTGAGTCGATTAAAAGAACATTTTCATGGTGAAGTCTGTTTTTCACATCTTCCATATACATGATCTCATCTGAAAGCAAAGCGGGATGAAATGTTCTTTTCTCATATTGCGGAATGTCTGTTGTTTGATCCAATCCAGCTTGCACCCATTTAGAGTAACCTCCATTTAAGATGTATGTATTTGTATGGCCTAGATAACGCAATTGCCACCATAAACGAGCGGCAAACATCCCATCTTGATCATCATAAATAATCACATAAGTGGATTGATCAATCCCTATCTCTCCTAATTTAATACATAGTTCATCTATATTGGGTAATGGGTGCCTCCCGCCGTGTTTGCCTACTACGCTAGATAAATCTTGATCCAAATCCAAATAAACTGCGCCTGGGATATGCCCGTTCAGATAAGATTTTCTTCCTGCATTTGGATCACCTAAGCTAAATCGGACATCCACGATTACAAAATCAATTATCTGTTGATCCATTAGATTCTTCAACCAATCTATGCTTTTTAAATAAGACATGATTTTCACTCCTTTGGACAGTTAGTCAACAAACATTCAACTATTTGGAAAATGTATATTGAATGTTGTTAAATCATCATTAGAGACACAATTTATATAACCATCATAACATTCTATAATCTTCTTACAAACGTACAAGCCGATGCCTGTTCCTAATTCTTTCGTTGTGAAAAAAGGCTCAAAAATCGATTCGATGTATTCACTTGCAATGGAGGGTCCGTTGTTTGATATGCTAATTATCTGTTCATTCGAAGTGGTGAAAGAATGTACTTTCAAAGTTCTAGGCTGATCTTTATGCTTTAATGCATCAATGGAATTTATAAAAAGGTTTAGTAATACTTGTTTTAGCGCATCTCTGCTCGCTATTATAGAAAAGTCAGGGGGGATTTCTATATCTACATTTATGCTTTCGTCGACTATACTTGCATAAGTTAGTTGTTGAATTTCATCAAATAGGTCCCGGATGAAAAATTTTTCCCTTTTTCCCTCGTTAAAATCAGCTTTGGAAGTGTGAAGGAATTGCGTTATCCTGAAATTCAGCTGATTTAGTTCATAATCCATGATATCCAGATATTTCAGATGGGGATTTTCCTTTTTCAAGAGTTTATTAAAGCCCATAACTGCGGTTAGGGGGTTTCTGAATTCGTGAACAAAACTAGATGATATTTGTCCTAGTACTGCCAATTTATCTCTGTGATTTTCACTTATGAAAGTGTTCTTTTCTTCTATCACTTTATTTTTTAGATGTGTATATCTTGTCACGGCATGGAAGCTAAATGTATCGAATAGATTGATGATGTCATTGATTATCAGTTGTATATCATTTAAGGGGATATTTGCTCCAAAAACATTCCTGACAATGATATTTCTTCCTAAGTTAATATTGTATATAAAATCACCAATATTAATATTTGCTTCAATACGTTCATTTGCAACCTCATAAGCCAATTGCTTCAGCTCGTCGTCGGACAAAGAGCCTTTAATGGCATTCAGGATGAATGAATACAACATAATTCCGTTTTCTTTTATCTTTTCTTTGTAGAGGTCGTTTTCATCCATTATTTTGGTCTCATACCATTCATTTAAAAACAAAGATTGTTGCTCTACCATATATTTTAAAAATACTTTTTTATACCTCATTTGTTCCGTTGTCGATTCCATTTTATTGATCACCTCTTCCTACTGTGCGATATTTCAGGTTCTTATATTAATAAAATTATACGCCAAAATGCTTCAATTTCATCTACTTATCTGACTATGTCATTATATTATACAGCAGACGCGTTAAAAGCTGTCATTATCGTCTATGATTATTAAGATAAAGGATATAAAAGTATCCAATTGTGGAAGACGAAATAACAGAGCAGCTACAGGTGTATACAAGATGAAGTATAGAAGGGGCTTACGCATTATATCGTAAAATCATGATTGAAACGAATTCTTAATTCTGTATGACAATCAAAGAAATGGGCTTTATCCATATCGAATACAAGATTACATATTTGTCCAGAGGAAATGCTTATATGTGAATGGACACGAGCTGCAAAATTTTGCCCTTCAATCTGAAAATAGATAATCGTTTCGGCGCCTGTGAATTCAGAGACTTCCACTTTGGTATGGATTGCAGTCCCTTTTGCAGCGTTGGTAAACGTAGATTCATGATGAATATCTTCCGGTCTAATACCAAGAATAATCTCTTTTCCAACATACCCTTGGTCACGCAGCATGTTCATTTTGTGTTCTGGAACGGTTACTTGTGTATTGCCAATGATAAATTTGCCTTCTTCCAGCTTTCCATTTAAGAAATTCATGGCTGGTGAACCGATAAAACCGCCTACAAACATATTTTCAGGCTTTTCGTAGACGTCTTTTGGAACTCCAACCTGTTGAATCCTGCCATCTTTCATCACAACAAGGCGAGTAGCCATTGTCATCGCTTCCGTCTGATCATGCGTGACATAAATGGTAGTTGTCTGTAAACGCTGATGGAGTTTAATAATCTCTGTACGCATTTGTACACGGAGCTTCGCATCAAGGTTTGATAAAGGTTCATCCATCAAGAACACCTTTGCGTCACGGACAATCGCACGTCCTAAAGCCACACGCTGACGCTGACCTCCGGATAAAGCTTTAGGTTTACGATTTAGACAGGATTGAATTCCGAGTATGGCAGCTACTTCGTTTACCCGACGATTGATTTCGTTTTTAGGAAGTTTACGAAGCTTCAGACCAAACGCTATATTGTCATATACAGACATATGCGGATATAAGGCATAGTTTTGAAAAACCATTGCGATATCACGATCTTTAGATGGCACATCATTTACTTTCTTTTCATCGATATAAAAATCACCTTGTGATAGTTCTTCCAGGCCGGCAATCATACGAAGCGTTGTTGATTTTCCACAACCGGAAGGGCCAACAAAAACGATGAACTCCTTATCTTTCACATGCAGATTAAAATTTTCTACAGCTGTTACGGTCTGGTCGTACATTTTATAAACATTGACTAATTTTAATTCAGCCATCAGAGGCGACATCTCCTATATTTTCTGATTAAGGTTTCACTAAGCGCACGCAGATTAACATAAAAAATGAAATCACAACCATGCTTGTGACCCATAACCAAGCCATTTCCATATTTCCTGAATCAATAGCGATATAGATGGCTGTAGAAGTTGTTTGCGTTTGTCCAGGGATGTTTCCAGCAAACATTAGAGTGGCTCCAAATTCACCTAGTGCGCGTGCAAAACTTAAGATTGCACCGGAAATAATCGATTTAAGTGCAAGGGGAATAGAAATAAAAAGAAATATTTTATATTCATTTGCTCCATCGACACGAGCTGCATTCTCAATATCTTGATCAATTGCTTCAAATCCTGCCTTAGCAGATTGATACATAAGCGGAAAGGATACAACAACAGCGGCAATAACAGCAGCCCACCATGTAAACATAACTGGTTGTTTAAAAATCCACTCAATCAATTGTCCGACTGGACTGTTCCTTCCAAATAGCACAATCAACAAAAAGCCCACAACAGTAGGAGGTAATACTAAAGGCAAAAGGAAAACTGTTTCAACAACAGATTTCCCTTTGAACGTAGCATTTGCCATGACTTTCCCACATATTAATCCTAAAACCACAACTATTATACTGGATACAGACGCTACCTCAAGGGAGAGGCTGATTGGTGACCAAAATTCTGATGCCATTTAATTACTCTAAACCTTTAAATCCATATTTTTTAAAAACATTTATAGATTGTTCACTTTGAAGATATTCGTAGAAAAGTTGGGCTTCTTTTGGATGGGAACTGTTCTTAATTACACCGACTGGATAAATAATAGGTGCGTGAGTATTTTCATTAGCTGTTGCGATAATCTCAACCTTTGGAGAAATCAATGCATCTGTTTTATAAACAATTCCGGCATCAATATTACTCGTTTCAATATATGTAAGTACTTGGCGAACATCTTTAGCATATACGGTGTTCCGTTCAACCTCTGTCCATATCTTTAAATGCTCCAACGTTTCTTTAGCGTACTTTCCTGCAGGTACAGTTTCAGGCGTACCGATGGAAATTTTCTTAGCTTTAGTAAGATCTTCGAATGACTCGATGCCTCTACTGAAGTCTTTTGGAACGATTAAAACAAGTTCATTTCCGAGAAGGTCGATTCCTTTTTCTATTAGATCTCCTTCTACTAGCTTATCAAATTTATCCTCAGCTGCTGAGAAAAAAAGATCCACAGGTGCTCCTTGAGAGATTTGTTGTTGTAGAGCCCCTGAAGCTCCAAAATTATAGTTAATGTTTACATCGGGGTGTTCTTTCTCAAAAGTCGCTGTTATGTCAGTTAAAGCGTCTTGTAAACTTGCGGCTGCTGAAATTGTTAATGTGACTTCTTCATTAGCGGCTTCTTGTGTTTGTTTACTTGGCTCGTTGTTCGAACAGCCAGACATAACGAGCGATAACAACAAAATTGAGAAAAATAAGAAAGATAATTTTTTCATCTGTCCTTTTCCTCCTTGCTACGTTGAGAAACTTGCTTATATGTAAGCCAATCTTCGCGACGATTAATATTAATAAACACTGGATCTTCATGAGAGAAGGGGATGGTGTGTACACGAATTTGGTCTAGAAATAAGCGGATTTTTCTTTCATTTTGATCTACTAATTGTTTCATCGTAACGAGGCTTTGGCGATGGTATAAAGCCAAAAGCGGATGGATTCGATCAGCTTGAGCAGGGACAATGGCGTCATACTCGCTATCCTTAGTTAAATGAATCATATATTCAACAAAAGCAGCATTTACAAAAGGAATATCACATGATAGGACAAAAAACCAGTCAGCATCAGCTATGCTAGATAGGGCCTGATACATAGCGAATAACGGGCCTTGATAAGCGTTTGTATCATGTTCAATAATAAACTCCACATCATCTCGTTTGAAAGAAGGAAATAGATCGTCATTAGTGACAATAACAATGGGAGAAAGAGAATGGGCTTTGAGCGCATCAATACTATGTTCATAAAAGCATTTGCCTTTATAGGTTTCAAACATTTTCGGTTTACCGTAACGTGAGGACTTACCGCCAGCTAAAATGACACCTGCTATTTTCATTGTCGGTTTAATTCCTCCACGAAATGTTGACATGTCGGTAAAATTAACTTGTTCATGGCAAGCTTAACCGCATTTGTAGAGCCAGGAAGAGCATAAATGGCTTTCCCGTCTAGACTTCCAGCCACAGCTCTGCTGAACATCGATTTAGGACCGATTTCTATGTAACTTAAAGAGCGAAACAGTTCTCCAAACCCTTGCATTTCTTTATCAAGAAGACTGGAAACAGCTTCATATGTAACATCGCGAGGCGTAAAGCCTGTTCCCCCAGTAATAATAATCATCTGAATCAGTGGATTTTTACACCAGTCTTGAATGGTAGAAGTGATCAATGACAATTCATCTTTTACAATTTGATAGTCATGTAAGATATGGTGTTGCTCTGTTAAAAGGTTATAAATTTCTTTTCCGCTTGTATCATTTTCTTTTGTTCTTGTATCGCTAACCGTTAATATCGCTGTACGAACAGATATAGATGGATTATGATGATGCATTGTTTTTTACACTCTCCTTTATAAGGAAGATAGGAAGTTTTGTATGAATATATTAACACATTGCTGTTTAACTTGTTAATGAACTTACCAATAGATAGGTAAGAGGGGAGTGTCAATGTCGTATTTTCTAACAGATTGTATCCAATTTAAATTGATTTGTATCCAATTTTTGTATTTTTCAAGGTTTACTCAATGTAATAAACATGATAATATGTAAAATGTATCCAATTTAATGCGAGGTGGATTTCTTTGCTAGAAAGTAAAAAGAAAGATAAGTCCACAGTTGTTAATGAAGTAACCAAAAAGCTGAGGCAAGCTATTTTAGTAGGAACACTGAAAGAAGGAGAACGGCTTATTCAGGAAGAATGGGCAGAGCGGCTAAATGTCAGCCGGATGCCGATTCGAGAAGCGTTAACACGGTTACAAATGGAAGGACTTGTTGAAATGGTCCCGCATAAAGGAGCAGTGGTCACGCCTATTACGCGAGATCATATTGAAGAAATCTATGATACTCGCGCCATGCTAGAGGGATTAGCCATTGAGAAGTCATTGCCATTTTTAACTGAACAGGATAAAAATGAGTTGGAAGAGATTCTATTGCAAATGGAAGGAATTGAATTATGCGATGAAACAAATGATCAGTACATTCAATTGAATGCATTGTTTCATGAGACCCTTAGGAAGGGGTGTCCGTGGTTACGGGTTCATAAAATGGTTGAAACGCTTGGCATTTCACCGATTGCACCCAATCTGTTAATCGATTATCACAAGGAAACGCAACGTGAACATCGATTGATTTACGAAGCTGTACGACGCGGAGACCCAAAAGAGCTACGGGCTGCAGTTGAGTATCATATTTTACGAACAAAAAATAATTTAATTGAATATATGGAGAGGTTGAATAGTACAAAGCCAGAATAAATGGGGGGTATTGACTATGTATGATTTTGCAATTGTAGGTGGCGGTATTGTTGGTTTATCAACAGGAATGGCTATTTATGAGAGGTTTCCAAATTCGAAGGTGATGGTTATTGAGAAGGAATCAGCTGTAGCAGAACATCAAACAGGTCATAATAGTGGTGTCATTCACTCTGGCATCTATTATCAACCAGGAAGTTTTAAAGCAAGATTTGCGAAACAGGGAAGTCAATCCATGACGAAGTTTTGCCAGACTCATGGAATTCAACATGATATTTGTGGAAAAGTGATTGTTGCGACAAAAGAGGAAGAATTACCTCTTCTTGATAACTTATATAAACGTGGTCTGGAAAATAAATTAAACATCCAAAAAATTTCTATCGATGAATTAAAAGAAATTGAACCACATGTAAATGGGCTGAGTGCGATTCGTGTTCCCCAGGCAGGTATTGTGAATTATCGACAGGTCAGCGAAAAATTTGCTGATATTATTCGTGAACAAGGGGGGGAGATTCAACTTAATACAAAAGTAGAAAAAATCCATGAGGAATCGGATAATGTAACGATTGAAACGAGTCGCGGCACATTTAAAGCGCGAATGGTGATTAACTGCGCTGGTCTCCATAGTGATCGCGTGGCAGCGTCAGCTGGCTACAAAACAGATATGAAAATTGTACCGTTTCGTGGAGAATATTATAAATTAAAGCCGGAAAAACGATATCTTGTCAAAAATTTAATTTATCCTGTACCCAACCCTAAATTTCCGTTTCTGGGTGTGCATTTTACAAGGATGATTAGTGGGGAAGTAGACGCTGGACCCAATGCAGTGCTTAGTTTTAAACGTGAAGGCTATAAAAAAACAGATTTTAATGCAAGAGATTTAGCTGAGGTACTTCGTTACGGAGGCTTTTGGAAGTTAGCTGGTAAGTTCATGAAAGAAGGATTAGATGAATATGTCCGCTCCTTTAGCAAAAAGCAATTTACAAAGAGCTTGCAAGAGTTGATTCCTGAAATTCAAGAAGAGGATTTAATTCCAGCACCCGCAGGCGTTCGTGCCCAGGCTTTAAGAGATGACGGGAATATGGTAGACGACTTCCATATTATTGTGGGAAAACGTACGATTCACGTATGTAATGCACCATCACCTGCTGCGACAGCTTCAATTGAAATTGGAAAAGAAGTGGCCAGTCGTATTCCAAATCAGTCTCATTTACTTCAAGCTATTTTATAATGTAATAATTGTGTACAATTTCCCATTGAATCCATCCCAATTACTAGCCGATTGGATGGTTTTTTTTATTGGTTAGGTTTTCGAAAATATATTCAGTTACTTTATTTTATTTGTTAATTAACTAACTTTTATATATTAGGTTGAAAATAAATAGTAGTATAATGAGACAATATATAATAGAAAAAATATAATAAAGGAATGATAAAGTTATGCAAACGTCAATAATATATGAACTTCGTAAACCAAAACAGGTGGAGCCAGGTAAAACATATCCTGCTTTATTTTTAATGCATGGAATGGGAAGTAATGAACAAGATTTACTGTCACTTACGGGTGGCTTGGAAAACTCATGTTATATCTTTAGTATTCGAGGTCATCTAACACAGCCGCCAGGTTATGCATTTTTTACAATTGAGGGATTTGGCAGACCGCATCGATCTGTTTTTGATGACGCAGTTAAGCGTATTACCAATTTCATTGATTATGCCTGTGACAAGTACCCGATAGATCGAAGTCAGTTGTACTTATTAGGCTTTAGTCAAGGAGCCATTCTTTCCATGACATTAGGTTTGACACTTGGAGATCACATTAAAGGGATTGTGGCACTTAGTGGATACATTCCTGAGTTCGTAAAGAATGAGTATTCAATTCAGTCTGTTAAGCAGTTATCTATTTTTATTTCGCATGGGGAATTTGATCAAGTGTTACCATTTGAATGGGGAAAAGCGAATGATGAGTATTTTAAACAGTTAGGTGCAAATGTAGCTTTTCATGCTTATCCAGAAGGTCATACTGTATCTCAGCAAAATTATCAAGACTTTATGCAATGGTTACATCATGAATTAGGAAATAAGGAGGAATAAATATGTTCCCATCTTTTTTTATCGCTCACGGGGCACCGTTGTTAGCGATCGAGGATAATGAGTATACACAATTTTTAACACAACTAGGTTGTACATTACCAAGGCCGAAAGCCGTTGTTTTATTTTCAGCTCATTGGGAGTCTTCGATACAAGAGGTAAGCCAAGTAGGCGAATATGAAACAATCTATGATTTCGGCGGCTTTCCTGAAGCGCTATATCGCATTAAATATCCTGCAAAAGGAAACGAGCAGCTTTCAGAGGAAATTAAAGAACTGTTTACGGACCATGGTATATCTTATGAAGTAGAAACAAGCCGTGGATTAGATCATGGGGCTTGGGTTGTCCTTAGAATGCTTTATCCAGATGCTGATATACCAGTTATTTCTATGTCTGTTAATCCACATCTTTCAGCAGAGGAGCAATATAAAATTGGTCACTCTCTGTCTGCATTGAGAGAAAAAGATATTTTAATTATTGGGAGTGGAGGTACCGTACATAATTTAGGAATGGTGAATATGGCGGGAGAAAATCAAACTGATCAATGGGCTCTCGATTTCGACAAGTGGCTGGAAGAGCATTTGAATAATTGGGATGTTGAGTCTCTTTTTCAGTATCGTTCGTTAGCTCCGGCAGCAAAACTTGCTGTGCCGTTGTATGGAAGTGAACACTTTATTCCGCTTTTTTATGCGATGGGGGCCGCTCATAATCAACAAAAAGCTACATTACTTCATCGAAGTTATCGTTATGGAAATTTGAGTCATAGTGTATGGCAGTTTGGTGAGTAATTGAAGAGAATGTTATATGAATTTAGGACTGTCGAGTTTCTCGACAGTCTTTTTAAGCTATTTGTACTTTTAATACACAGAACGAGTTATTCTAATCTTCTTCTTGAAATAGTATAGATACATACATGGAATCCAAAAATTGACTGTTATTTATATGTGAATTAAAATAGTTTAAAGGACTTATTTTTGGAATTTTCAGTTTATTAAAGAGGCTTAGTTTAAAAATATAAGCACTTTATTTAGTGAAGGTGAAACTATATGAAGGAGGAAAAAGACATGATTAAACGTTCTGGACAAAATGTTTCTGCAAGCGAGGTAGAAAGTGTTATTGAAGAACATCCAAGTGTATATGAAGCTGCAGTAGTTGGTATTCCTGATAAGATTCGTGATGAAGGGATGAAAGCCTATGTTGTTTTGCAGCAGAATCATGAGGTATTAAAAGAAGAGCTTATGCACTACTGCCGTTTACGATTAGCTAAATTTAAAGTTCCAGATATTATTGAAATTATTGATGAATTTCCTCGTACTTCAATTGGAGAAGTTCAAAAGCATGCTTTACAACAAATGCATGTAGAAGAATATAGAGACTTTTTTTAAAGGGACATAAGAATAAGGATGAGCTGGATTCCGATGGTAGCAGCAGCTGTTACTGAAATTGGAAGCATAAATTCGTGAATTTTTTATTTGAAAAATGTTTAAAAAGCTTGAGTGAAATTTCCTCAAGCTTTTTGCGATTTCTGATGTTCCCTGTGAAAATAGAACGGGCTACTCTTCATTCACTCGATTTTTAAATGCTTCTTCCGGAATAATATTTTCAATCGGTTTACCATATTGGATATGATCTTTTCCTTCGGTTACACTATTTTTAGGAAGGTTTCCAGGGTGCCCTTTTTTCTTATGATTATAATGCTGACCTCGACTCATATTTCTTCGCTCCTTTCTATAATTCCTCTCTAGTTTTTCTCGAAAAGCATTTTTCATGCATGTTCAAGCGAATCAAGCGACAGATGGGTCCGAATACTATAGCATAGTTATTACATAATGATGAAGGAAGGGATGTAGTTTGAAGCTCAGTATTCTTGATCAATCCCCAATTTCTGAAGGACTTTCTGCGAAAGAAGCTTTGCAGCAATCGATTCAATTAGCCAAAGCAGGTGAAGCATTTGGTTACACTCGTTATTGGTTGACAGAGCATCATGATTTAGGTGGGCTCGCCAGTTCTGCCCCAGAGATTTTGTTAGGAGTGATGGGTGCTCATACTGAGAAAATAAAGCTTGGCAGCGGAGCGCTTTTATTACCTTACTATAGGCCGTATAAAGTGGCAGAAACGTTTAATACATTAGCTACACTTTTTCCGAATCGAATTGACCTTGGAATTGGACGAGCACCTGGAGGAGCAGCAGAAGCATCAATGGCGCTAGCGAATAACTTTCTTGAAAATGTGTGGAAAATGCCGGAGCTAGTTGCTGAATTAATTCAATTTCTCCATGATGATTTTCCTGACTCTCATGCATTTTCCACCGTAAAACCAGCACCAGTTCCAGATGTCCCGCCTGAAATATGGATGCTTGGAACGAGTAAAAAAAGTGCCATGCTTGCAGCTGAAAATGGAGTGGCGTATGCGTTTGGGGAATTTATGAGTGAAGCGGATGGTAAAGCGAGTATGAAAAGCTACAGAGAGAATTTTAAAAAGTCGCGTATGTTGGCCTCGCCGAAAACATTGCTCACAGTGACAGCTATTTGTGCGGAAACAGAAGAGAGAGCAAGGGAGCTAGCTTTAAGTTCGTCTATTTGGAAAATTCGGAGCGCCAAAGGAAAAGGAGCATACATTCCATCTGGTGAAGAAGCAAAGAAAGAAATATTATCTTCCGAAGAAAAACAAGTTAAAAAGCAAATGGAACAAAAAATGTTAATTGGCACTCCAGAACAATTACAGGAAAGGTTTCAAGCTCTGCAAAAAGAATATGAAACAGATGAAATAATGATTACTACGACAACACATTGTTTTGAAGACAAAATTAATTCCTATCGGTTATTAGCTGAAGCGATTTTATTTTAAATCTAATGAACTAGAATGTTGTAAAAAGAGCAGCTCTACTTTGTAAAATTAAAGATAAGTGAATGTATTTTTATTATAAGAACAGTAACTTGTCTTTAATGTCACACATTATATGATAATTATTACATCACTTATATATTAGTGGTGTATTTTTTTATTTAGTAGACCTCTTATTCAACAAAAGGGCCATATTATTGAACAACACCTTTTAAGAAAAATGGGTATGTATCTATGTTAATCTTTAGAAGAGTTTGTGAAGAAATGTACTTAAAAGTAACGAAGCATGTTAGTGGAATAAGATTTCTTAAAATATAAAGGTACCTGCTTAATAAACAGGTACCAATTAACTATCTAAAAGCGTCGTTTTGTTAGTATTTTTCCATTTTTAATATCCACCTAAAGAATAGTCTCCTGGTCCAATCAAAGCTAAACCCACCGAGACTACAATTAAAAATAGGTTATACTCGAATCCTCCAGCTGTAACGGAAAAACCTTTTGGACCATGAACTTTAACAATAGCTCCTAACATTACTAAAACAATAAGGAGTGCACCTATGGGAAGAAATATTCCCAGTATAAACAAAATAGCAGCCAATAGCTCAGCAATCCCACTAAACGTTGCTATAATTACCCCTGGCTTTATCCCGATTGATTCAAACCATCCTCCAGTCCCTTTAATGCCGTGACCTCCAAACCAGCCGAAAAGTTTTTGACAACCATAAAAAAGAAATATAAATCCAATCATTAGACGTATAAGGAGTAATCCTAAGTCTGCCATTTAATCAACCTCCATAAAATAGAAACTCTACTCTTTGTAATTCCCTAAAAATTTTATTTTATTCAGGAATCA
Source organism: Peribacillus asahii (assembly GCF_004006295.1). NCBI lineage: Bacteria > Bacillati > Bacillota > Bacilli > Caryophanales > Bacillaceae > Peribacillus > Peribacillus asahii. Next base: position 4,059,383 of record NZ_CP026095.1, on the reverse strand, counting down.
TAAAGTGAGATTACTTTATGTGGTCCTATAAAATATTCTTAGTAAGATCTAAGGCTTTAATTATCAGGTAGCTTTCTTTAATAAGGAGTAGAGCTTTTTCTGTTGTTATATTTTTAATTCGGTTTTACGTGGATAGGAAATTCATAAACATTATGTTCTTTAATTAATTTATTTTCCACCGAAGTTGCTATGTCATGTGCACTTCGTATATCTAAATTTGAATTAACTAGAATGACTAGATCAACTACAACGTTATTACCGTAATTCCTTGCTTTTATACTTTTTACACCTTTTACTCCATTAACCTCCTGATTTATTGATATATAGGATTTTTTAATTCTTAAAAATGGTTCTTCTTATCCTGCTAATCTGTAAATAAGACTTGCCTTAACGCATATTTAAATGACCATGTAAATATGAATAGAGCAGAAGGAGTATTTTGGGGAGGTTATAGAATGAACGGGGATGATATATCTTTGCATGCTGATACTGGTGTTACATCTGGATTGTTTGTTGAGCGCTCTTTAAATGAAATTCGTTTTTGGGCTAGGATCATGAAAGAACATTCTTTATTTCTTCGATTGGGTTTTAGAGCAGAAGATACTCAACTAATTCAAGAGGCTAATCAATTTTATCAATTATTTGAATACATCGAACAAACTGCACATTCCTTTAATAATCAAACAGACTCCGAACAAATAAGAAGATTTAATTCAGAGGTACAACAAGCTGCAACTAATATTTTCTTATTTAAACGGAAAGTATTAGGACTAATTCTCACATGCAAATTGCCAGGGGCAAATAATTTCCCACTATTAGTTGACCATACAAGTAGGGAAGCTAATTATTTTAGAAAACGATTAATTGAATTAAATGAAGGAAAATTACAAGCACTTCCAGATGCTATTATTAAAGAGAATGTCTTCTTCTTAAGGATTATGGCAGACCATGCTAAATTTATTGGTCATCTCCTTGATCCTTCAGAAAGAAAACTAGTTGATTTAGCACAGAATTTCAGCAATGATTTTGATCAATTGCTGTATCAAGCAAGGGATTTAGAATCTATGAGGCCACAATCTCAAACAGTTCCTCTTTTAGATCAATTCCTTGATCAAAATCGAGTGTCGGTCGCATCTCTTAGGGACTTCAAAAAAACAGCCCGTGATTTAATTGAGCAATGTAAAATAAAGAGCATTATTCATCCCCTATTAGCAGATCATGTTTTCCGAGAAGCTGATAGATTCCTAGAAATTATTGATATGTTTGATGCACATCTTACAGGCGGTACCAAATAAAACAGATAACGGAAAAGGTTAAAGAATGTGCATGTGGGTCTAATAAAGCATGCTAGTTAAAAAGTATCTATCACTCCTAAATTGTAAATGATCACACAATGAAGGCGGTGTGATACTTGGCTAACAGGGGCGTTAATTGAAGAATTAAGTAGATATTATGAGTGAGGTCAGATTTTAGTTATTCAATTAAAGGGCGCAATTCTGTAGCTGGTATGCTCCCCTTATAGTAGACACGTTTTAAAAAGCGCATTAATCTGTCTATTATTAAGGGGGTATTTTTTATGGAGAAAAAAGCAGAGACTTATGATATATCATTCAAGAAAAAAGCAGTGGATTTATTTCATCAAAAGAAGAATTATGCAGCCGTTTCCAGAGAATTAAACACTCATCGAAAAAACATACAACGATGGGTTAAACAGTTTAGTGAAGATGGGATGGTTGGTCTTAGAGAAAAACGTGGCAGAAAAAGTGGGTCTAGTAGAGTCTCTTCATCTACCTTTGAAAATACCCAACAGAAAATAAAGCGATTAGAAGCTGAGAATGAACTATTAAAAAAGCTTTTAAAGATGTGAAAGGAGGAATGAATCTAAAACCTAGTATTCTATTTCCAATCATTAATGATTTATCTAAACAAGCTCACTCTATACAGCTACTTTGTCATCTAGCTAAAGTATCAAGAAGTGGATACTACAAGTGGATAAAGCGTAAAGCATTACCTTCGGAAAAGCAGATAGAGGATGAGAAGCTAAAGCAGAAAATAATAGAATGTCATCAGAAATATAAGGGCATCTATGGCTATAGAAGAATACAAATTTGGTTAAAGAGGACCTATGATATTCATATTAATCACAAAAAAGTTCAACGGTTACTAAGTGAGCTAGGTATTAAAGCAATTATCAGGAAGAAACGAATTTATTACGGTAAGAAAGAACCTTATCTTATCTCGAATAATTATTTAAATAGATCCTTTTACGCTTCTCGCCCTAATGAAAAGTGGGTAACGGATATTACGTACCTCATTTTCAATGGACAGAAACTATACTTGTCTGCCATCAAAGACCTATATAATAACGAAGTTGTTGCGTACCAAATTAGTAGACGTAATGATTATAAACTAGTCTTGGATACTCTTAAAAAAGCCATAAAAGGAAGGAATGTAAAGGGACTCCTTCTCCATAGTGATCAAGGATACCAATACACTTCCCATAACTATAATCAGCTACTCACAAGAAATAAAATGAAAGCTAGTATGTCTAGAAAGGGCAACTGTTGGGATAACGCTAGTATGGAAAATTTCTTTAGTCATTTAAAAACAGAATGTTTTAACCTGCATACTTTTAAAACTTCACAAGAGGTTAGAAGGGCTATTAAAGACTACATTCACTTTTATAACCACGAAAGGTTTCAAACCAAGCTAAACAACCTGACTCCTATCGAATATAGAAGTCAGGCTTCTTAACTGCGCTTATTTTTTTATGTCTACTTGACAGGGGTCAGATCATAGCATGAATTGCGCTCTTTATTTTTGTGTCGGGCCATTTAATGGAATAAGGCTTATTGAACGAGGGAGTAAAATTAAACAATTAATATTTCACAAAATAAAAAGGGGAATTATGGTAGTGTGGATAGAAACACTTAAACTTTTGAATTGTTCAAGGAGAGTGGTATTAGTTGCTTGATTATGAACGTTCTTTGCCTTTAGATTTTGAGGAATCTTCGTGTATTGAAAAGGATGGTTATACGGTTAGAGATGTGTCTTATTTAAGTCCATATGGTGGGAAAGTACCTGCATATCTGGTCGTTCCAGATACAGGCGGACCCTTCCCAGCAGTGGTTTTTATGCATCCAGGTCAAGGTAGTCGAATAACGTTTTTACATGAAGCTGAAGCTTTAGCTTTAAAAGGTATAGTTTCTCTTTTAATCACTGCACCTGCCATGCGAAGTCGTTCTCCAAAAGATTTATCTGAGGAACAGAAATTAAATCTTATGATAGAAACAATAACTAATATTAGACAATATACTCAGACAGTCGTTGACATCCAAAGGGGAGTTGACCTTCTTTGTAGTTTCGGAAATATTGATTTAAATCGTCTTGCCTATATTGGACATAGTTTGGGTGCTACTTGGGGAGGAGTTCTTGCTGGCGTCGAAGAACGTATTAAATCATACATTTTAATGGCTGGATTCCCTAGTGTGTCTGAGTGGCATAAAACAAGTGAGCATCCATTAGCGGCATTGATTCGTGCCAAGCTCCCAAGAGAGCAGTTTAATAAATTTATTTCTGAATTAGAACCATTGAATGCGATTCATTATATAAATAAAGCTACACCTGCATCACTGCTATTTCAATTTGTTCATGATGACGAATTTGTACCAAAACATCAAGCAGATACATTCTATTCTGTTGCAAGTTCACCAAAGGAAATTTCTTGGTATAAAACTGACCATCTTTTTACGAATTGCGACTCTGCCTATCAAGAGCGTACGCAATGGATTATCAAGCAATTAGGAATTAACGATAATTAATCATTTGGAGACTTTTGAAGCCGTTTCAACGATCTGAGTAATTCCAGAATTGGGCGCTATTCTTGAATAACATAGGTAGAAAATGATCAAACTTTTTTAAAACACGCTCTTTCTTTTTATTCGTTCATCAATATTATTAGTATTAATTTGATCAAACATTGTTCTAAAGCAACACAAGATAAGGATTAAAAACTTTTTTATCCATTTTTGTATCAACTTTTTTGTCCTTTTACATCAGGAAAAGGAGAGAGTGGTTAAAAAATAAACTTTAAATCACTTAAACTATTCGTATAATATCAGTTTTACGAATAATATTGTATCCTACGGATAGTATGTTCTAAATAATAATAATAATAAGAGTTGACGAGTGACACAAAAGCTTATACACTCTTGTACTACAGCTCTAGTTATATAAAAGCTCATATATTCTAGTCTTGAATAGGTATGTATTTGTCTTATATAAAGCCAAAGCTCTCCTTCAAAAAGTATTGGTTTTCCACTTTTTGAAGGAATGCTTTATTATCGAAATAGAAAAATAGTTCTTCTTTATTTTTCATTAAAGGGCCAGATTGTTGAACAACACCTTTTAAGAAAAATGGGTATGTATCTATGTTAATATTTGGAAGAGTTTGTGAAAAAATGTACTTAAACTATTGGGTAGCTTTAATTGTGTGTGGAAGCTAAATTTCAGTTTCATTGAGCTTATCGGTTATAATGGAGTTGGAAGTCTTCGTTTGCGATTATGTGGAGACCCGAATTTTATATTATCTGAGGTCAGTATACCTTACTTATCAAAGGAGTTTATTCATCATGCATATACTACCAAAAACACAAAAAATAGTTCGCTATCAGAATCAACATGGCAAAATACATTACGGTATTGTTGAGGATGATGAGATAATATTACAACTGTCTAGCAGTTTTGCTGAACTTGTCAACAAGGAAATAAAGTATGACGGGGTAAAGGTAAAATATAGTGACGTGAAAATTTTGGAGCCAGTAAAACCTTCTAAAGTGGTTAATTTCGGCTGGACATATGCAGATCATGCGAAGGAAACAGGGGGAGAGCCAAACCTTATAGAGCCATTTCTATTTTTAAAGCCATTATCTTCGCTTATTCCAGACAAGGGAACGATTTTTCTTCCTCCCAACGATCTAACCAACCAAGTGGAACTTGAAGGGGAAGTAGCTCTGGTCATTGGAAAGCGCGGAAAAAACATTAAAGAAGAAGATGCGCTTGATTATGTGTTTGGTTGCACGATATTTAATGACGTCACAGCAAGAGATCTTACAAAAAAAGATCCACAGTTTACGCGGGGAAAAGGATTTGATACGTTCGGGCCTTTGGGGCCGTGCATCGTTACCGGGGTAGATCCTACAAATTTGCGGATTGTAACCACTTTAAACGGCCGCGTTGTCCAAGACGGGAATACCAATCAAATGTCTCTGAGCATTCCGTATCTAATCAGCTGGCTTTCGCAGGTGATGACGCTGGAGCCCGGTGACATTTTGGCCACGGGTTCACCATCTGGCAGCTGCCCGGTTAAGTCGGGGGATGTGGTAGTTGTGGAAGTCGAGAAAATCGGTCAGTTGTGTAATTCTGTCCAGTAGGATGTGCCAGCATTCTTAATAACCAAAAATGAAAATATTCATAAATAGATGAGCCGACTTTTTAAAATGTTACAGAGGACATCGTAATAAAAAGAAAGAAGAGTTTCTTTATACTTGCATTTTTATGTGGTGCTGCTAGAGTAACGGCAGTATTAAAAGAGCTTGGTGTCAATTTATTTGAGATAAATGATAAACCTGATGGTCAATGGCTAAATATAGTTGAGTATTGAATCATTCCTTAATGAACTACCATGAAAATAAACTTCTGTAATTTAGTGAAAAAGGCAATACTTAATAAGACGCAGCTCATTCATTTTAAAAAAAGGGGAGAGCGCCTGATTTATTAATCTATTGTAGGAATATGGACTGGATTAAGATGCTTCAGGTTCTTGTAACGTTACTGTGTATCCTAAACTTTCAAGTCTTCGGAGTGAATGTTGTACAATAGATTGCTGTCTCTGTTTATCAAAGTAGTCTTCGCCTAAGTCTACATATATTTCTTTTCGTGTTAAGAGATAATAAGCTATTCTCATCATGGCATGAGCGACGACAATTCCTGCTCGTTTCTTACCTTTTCGTGATGCTGTACGCCTATACAGTGCTCCAAGGTAATTTTTTGATCCTCTTACGGAATGAGCTGCCTCTGTTAATGCTGATCTCAAATATTTGTTTCCTTTTTTGGTTTTAGCTGATTTTCTTTTTCCAGCACTTTCGTTATGTCCAGGAACCAAGCCTGCCCAAGAACACATATGAGCTGCACTTGGAAACTGTTTTTTTATATCAGTCCCAATTTCGGATAAAATTTGCTCAGCCATTCTTGTAGCTATACCAGGAATAGAGTCTAATCGTTCCACATCTTCTTGATAGGAGCTTACCCTTTGCTCGACCTCTTGGTCGAGCATCTCGATTTGCTCTGTTAAAAAATCAATATGCTTTAAAATAGTTTTTAACATGAGGCGTTGATGCGAATTGATATAACCTTTAAGGGCAAGCTGCAGTTCATCTTTCTTCTTTTTCATTGTACGTCGAGCGAAGTTTGCTAGTTTTTCAGGATCTTCTTCGCCTTCGACAATAGCGTTAAGCATATCTCGAGCTGAAACGCCCATGACATCCGAAACCACAGAACCCAGCTTAATGTTTGCTCCCTCTAACACTTTTTGGATGCGATTATGTTGTCTAGCACGTTCTTCAATAATACTCCTGCGATACCGAACTAGTTCGCGTAGTTCCCGTTGATTTCGATCTGGAATGTAACTAGCTTTTAGGAGTCCATGACGAAGAAGTTTGGCAATCCATTCTGCATCTTTCACATCTGTTTTACGTCCTGGTACTGCTTTCATATGTTGGGCATTCACAACCAAAAACTCAATATCTTCAGCCTCTAATAAATTAACAATAGGTTTCCAATATACACTGGTACTCTCCATTGCAACATGAGTACAGTTATGCTGTTTAATCCAGTCCATCAACTGTATTAGAAAAATAGTTTTTGTTGAAAACGTTTGAATCTCCTTTCCTTCTGGTGTCATAATACATGCAGTCATATTGTCCTTATGGACATCCATACCACATGCTCTTTCAATGACTACTTCCATTGAAAACATCCTTTCTACGGCTCTCAATATAATTGGAGGCTGGTGCATCAATCAGAATAGGATTAATCTACCATGTGTGCTTTCCGTAAGGGAGCGACAGTCAGTGGTGCACCTTGGTCGTTGGAGTCAGACTAACGGATGGGCTCTAACGCACCATAGTTCATCGACCTTCCTCTCCCAGCCTTGACGATTCTGAACCATTTTCATTCTCTGTGGTGAAGCGCTGATTTTGCGCTTCATGGATGGCTAACGGGTCGGATGAAGAAAAATAAAAAGGGGCAAAGCAATCAATCATTGCAGCAAACAATGAATTAATGTCTCTGTGTTGTGTAGCTAATTCTGGAGAAGGTTTTTGTTAGAATAATTTTCTAGGAAAATAATTGAAGTTAAATATTGAGAACAATCTATTTATGGACTAATCTGAAAAAAATTCATATGGAAACATTTTTAAGGTTGAAAATTAATAAAGAATTCGATAGAATAAAGGCAAATGAAAAGGCTATGTGTGACTGGCGAAACGCGGATAACCGCGAGGGAGCACATAGTGTCGTAGCCGTTCGCCTGGGCAGAGGTAAGGAAAGTGTAGCAGCATTCCTTACCTCTTTCTGTTTACTAGGAGGGATAGTCAATATAGATTGTAAATTTCTTATTGTAGTAAACAAAAAATTTTCAAAAAATTTAATCGATATTAAGTCACTTGCTTAAAATTTTGTTAATATTAGATTAGGAATTTGAAAACTATCAAACGTGAAAGAGGAGACGACAGAATGAGCACAGTAATTTTAGATAAAGTGAACACAATTAAAACGTTAAATAATATTGCAGAAGCTGGGTTAAATGTATTCAATACAGACAACTATAAGCTTGATGATAACAATGAAAATCCTGATGCTGTTGTTGTTCGTAGTTTTAACATGCACACAATGGAATTCGGAGATAATTTAAAGGCTATCGCACGAGCTGGAGCTGGTGTTAATAATATTCCGGTTGAAAAATGCACAGAGCAAGGAATCGTTGTATTTAATACTCCAGGTGCAAATGCTAACGCTGTAAAAGAAATCGTATTAACTTCATTAATGGCTTCATCTCGTAACCTTTTTGATGGTGTAACTTGGACAAAAACATTAGTAGGTGAAGGCGAACAAGTTCCAAAGCTTGTAGAAGCAGGAAAGAAACAATTCGTAGGTAAAGAAATTAAAGGGAAAACTTTAGGGGTAATTGGTTTAGGTGCAATCGGTGCACTTGTAGCAAATGATGCTCTTAATTTAGGTATGGATGTAATCGGGTTTGATCCATTCATCTCTGTTGATACTGCTTGGAACTTATCTCGCAATGTGCAACGTGCTATGACGATTGAGCAACTGTTTGCTAACTCTGATTATATCACTGTACATGTTCCTTTAACTGATGACACAAGAGGAATGTTTAACGAAGCAACATTTAGTATCATGAAGCCAGGTGTTCATATTTTGAACTTCTCACGCGGTGAGCTTGTGAATGAAGCGGATATGGAAGTGGCACTTGAAAGCGAAAAAGTTGGCAAGTATATTACAGACTTCCCAAATGAGACTGTATTGAAAATGAAAAATACAATTCCAATTCCACATCTTGGTGCTTCTACAGCAGAATCAGAAGAAAACTGTGCGATTATGGCAGCTCGCCAAGTGAAGGAATTTTTAGAAACAGGAAACATTAAAAACTCAGTGAATTTCCCAAATGCTTCTCTTCCTTACACAGGAAAACGACGTGTGGCAGCTTTCCACAAAAACGTTCCAAACATGGTTGGGCAAATTACATTAGCTCTATCAAGTGATAATTTGAACATTGCTGACATGGTTAACAGAAGCCGTGGAGAATACGCGTACACAATGATTGACATTGACAATGAAGTTAATGGTGATATCATTCCTAGCCTACAAGAAAAAATTGGCCAAATTGAAGGTATCGTTACAGTTCGAATGATTTAATATACGAGAAACTATAAATGAATGAGTAAGTAACAAACAGTCCCCCTGTCCGAAAGTACAGGGGGACTGTTTGTTATTGATATTAGGAGTTCAAAGAGAAGATTAAAAAACTTCTTACTCGATTTTTTATGGCTTAGTCACGTAGCTTTAAGAATTTTAGAAAACTGTGATAAGGACACTTTGACAACGATGTATCATCATCTCTTAAAAAGTATTGTTGCCACTCATAGTTATCTTCTTGACCATAGCTGTTTAGATGAGGATGGATGGTGGTAGAGTCATAATTTTTTAATCTATTTCGTATCCTCGTTTTTATCCGTTCAGCATAGGGCTGAGATTTATTAAATTCTTGCAATACCCACCTAGGTGTAATAGCGAGCATCATGAAATCAAACTGTCTGCTTTTTCGATTCTCATGAGCAGGAGTTGCACAATACATAAAATAGGGTTCTCCGTGATAACAAAACTCCCAAATAGGATTATGTGGATCAGTTGGCATAGCGTTTGGCCAATCTATAAGGTCAATTTCGCTTAACCCGCTCAGTTGTTGCCAGAATATCTGTTCATATTGTTCAACTTGGTACGTTTCCTTCATATCCTGTGGTGTTTCATAAAATATAATGAGAGAAGTATAACTGCCCAATTGTCTCGAAACTTGGGTGAAATCATTTAATAGTTCAGCGAGCTCATATAATGTTGTGTTTTCCCTAGGATCTCCTATAAAACCATAACGTAGTTGGTTTAAAGAAAAACCTATTGTAGCTGGTATACAAGGAAATGGCTTCTGTTTATCGGTCATTTTTATTTCGAACAGTTCCAAGGCTGTTCTTTCCCAGTGATTAAGTTGGTTTCTAAGAATGGGAGTATCCATGTATAAACCGTTGATAAGAATCACCTCGCAATCACTTCTACAATGTATTCAAAGTAGGAATAATTGGGAGGGTGTCCTAGTGGAATTGGGCATTTAATCAATGTCGATAATAATTATGAGGATGAGTACGGAGATTTTGAACTACTCACCACTTAAATTTCTAATGAAAATTTGAGGTGGGAGTCTTCTCGCCTAAAACGATAAAATTTATCCTGAAAAGTCGCCATTTCCTTCAATTTTCGTGTATAGTTATCTGAGTAATTATGTATGGAAAAGAGCTGAATGGATTGCAATCTTCAAAATTATGGACGAAAGATTTTGTATTATTTATTGGTTCCAACTTCTTTGTTGGCCTAGCGTTTTATACGCTGATGACCACGGTGACGGTTTATACAATTCAACAATTTAGTGCTTCTCAAAGTCAAGGTGGTCTTGCTTCAAGTATTTTTATTATCGGGGCCCTACTCGCACGCTTAGTTGCCGGTAAATTGGTTGAAAAAGTGGGCCGTAAAAAGATGATGTATAGTAGCTTATTGCTATTCTGCCTCACATTGCTTTTATATTTCTTGGTTAATAATTTGGCATTATTATTTGCCGTTCGTTTTATTCATGGTGTCGGCTTCGGCTTTGCTAATACTGCAATGACAACGACCGTAATGGATGCCATTCCAACTGGCCGTCGTGGAGAAGGAACAGGCTATTATTCGCTGAGTACAACAGCCTCAACCGCAATCGGTCCATTTGTCGGGATTTATTTAATGAATCATGCGGATTTTACTGCGATTTTATACTGCTGTACGTTTTGTGCTGCGGCGGCGATGGGTTTTGCCTTACTTGCGAAGGTGAAGGAAGCAGATTTAACACCGGAAGAACGTAAAAATATTAAAATTGGCTTTAAAGTTTCAGATTTTCTTGAGAAGAAAGCTATTCCGATTGCCGTTATTACCGTATTTATGGGTATTGCCTATTCAAGTATTATGTCGTTCATTAACTTATACGCGTATGAAATTGAATTAGTTGATGCGGCAACTTATTTCTTTTTAATTTATGCGATTTTCTTATTCGTAACACGTCCGGTGGCAGGGAAGTTACTTGATCAAAAAGGCGATAACTTCATTATGTATCCATGTATTTTATTATTCTCTGTCAGCTTATTTTTAGTGAGCTATGCACACAGTAGCTTCGTCTTATTACTTGCAAGTGCTGTGCTTGCATGTGGCTTTGGTACGTATATGTCTAGCGCTCAAGCTATTGCAGCGAAAGTTGCTCCACCGAAAAACATTGGACTTGCGATTTCAACCTTTTATATCGGACTTGATTTTGGAATTGGTATCGGTCCGTTTTTACTAGGCTTCGTTATTCCTTTAGTAGGGTTCCGTACGCTATACGCATTATTAGGGATTCTTATTCTAATTTTACTTGGTGCCTACTTTATGCTCCATGGAAGTAAAGTGAAACAATTATATAGTAACTAAATAAAAAGAGGTGAATCATAAAGTGATTCACCTCTTCAGTGTGTAGAGAAATTTTATATTCTTAAATGAATGATAATAGTTAATTGTGTTTTTAGTAGTAAGCACCATCAATTTCTAGATGGTGCTTTTTGCTTAGTGTTTATTATCTTAGAGGTTCAGTTTGAAATTTTTGTATTTTTAATGTAATTTTTCATTACATGTAATTACTGTGAGTGAGTATATGATAAATAATTTAGATATGTATGTCGTAATTCCGGGATTTATTGGCAATATTTCCGGAAAAATATAGATATATAAACGATTACAACTTTAAAAATATTAAAGTTGTAACTATTAATGTAATAAATAGTTACATTGATTGTTAAAAAATAAGTTATAATTATTAAGATGGAATCAATAGAAAAGGAGGGAGAAAGATTAAGTGAGGTTAACAATAAGTAAAAAATTGATTATTGGGTTTCTTTCTGTTTCTCTTTTCTCCGGAGGAACAATAGGGATTATTTTCTATTACATAAATAAGGCAGATAGTTCTTATGCAAAAATAGAGAATCAACAGATAACGATTTTAAATAATGTAAAATCTATACAAGTATTATCTTATCAACAGACCAATAGCTTACGAGGGTATCTTCTGACAGGAAATTCTGAGTTTAAGGAAAATCTAAAGAATGAAAATAACGAAATGACTCATTTAATTGATGAAACTCATAAACTGACCATCGAGTCTGAAAGTGAAGCAGACATTATCAAGTTAGGCGAACTTAATCAAGAATTTCAAACGAGATATGAAGAACTATTAAGCATATTTGAAGAAGATGTTGATCAAGAACAGGCTTCTGACTACTTTGTCAATAAACTGTATCCAATTGGGAATGGGCTATCCTTGCTAACAACGTCACTTGCTGAACGCCAACAGATAATGATGGATGTAGCCAGGGAGGAATATTCTAAAAAAGAAAGACAAATGAAACATATGCTAATCATATTCAGTGTACTTGCTGTACTGTTAAATATGATTATCGGACTCATAATTTCTAGAAATCTAACAAAAAACCTTTCTAAAATTACAAATGTCATTAAAAAGATGACAGAAAATTCTAGCAATGAAATAGAGATACCTAAGATTGAAGTTAATTCCCGAGACGAAGTTGAAGATATAGCAACGGCATTTAATAAAATGACGTATTCGATAAAGGAAAAAAGCTGGTTGGAAACAAGTATTGTCGAAATGGCTACGATGTATCAAGGAATTCATGATCTTAAAACGTTAGGTCAACGGTTTATGAATAAAATTACTTCCATGATTGATGCAAACTATGGTGTTTTTTATGTTAAACAAGGAACGGGAGAAGAGAGATTTCATAGTATTGCCTCTTATGCATTTAATGGGCAAAACAGCGGCCAATCTAGTTTCGGATATGGAGAAGGGATTGTAGGGCAAGCAGCGCTTGAAAAGCGAACGATTTATTTAACCGATCTTCCGGAAGACTACATTAAAATCACTTCTGGTGTTGGATCAGCATCACCGGCGAATCTTATGGTGATACCGGTTGAATATGAAGGAGAAGTTATAGTTGTTATCGAACTAGCAAAGTTTAAAGAATTCACGTCGATTCAACAAACATTGATAAACCAAGTAGCTAACCAAATTGGGGTTACAGTAAAGAGTGTTAGTGGACGAATGCAGATTGAAAATCTTTTGAAAGAATCAAAAGATTTAACAGAAGAGTTACAAAGCCAGTCTGAAGAGTTGCAGCTACACCATAATGAACTAGTTTGTATGAACGAAAAGCTTGAGGAACAGGCCAGACAATTGGAGCTTACTTCGAATTATAAGTCAGAATTTCTTGCTAATATGTCTCATGAGTTACGTTCGCCGCTGAATAGCTTACTCGTTCTTGCTAATCTGATTGCTGAAAATACAGAGGGAAATCTTACAGAGCAACAAGTGGTTTTTGCTGATACGATTTATAAATCTGGGAATGATTTGTTACAGCTTATAAATGAAGTATTAGATTTATCGAAAATAGAATCAGGAAAAATAGACATCATTCCTAGTGAAGTTTTATTAAAAAATATATGTTTATTTGCTGAACGTCAATTTTTACCACTCGCTAAGCAAAAAGGACTTCATTTATCTATTCAACTGGATGAAAACCTTCCGGAAACAATACGGACGGATCAGTATCGATTACAACAAATTATAAGAAATTTGCTGTCAAATGCTATTAAATTTACAGCAAAAGGTGTGGTTACGCTGCATGTTCATCAAGTGCATGTTGAAAATATGAATACAACAATAGCTTTTTCAATAAAAGATACCGGTATTGGGATACCAAAGGAAAAACAAAAATTAATATTTCGAGCCTTTCAACAAGGGGATGGAACGACTAGTCGAAAGTATGGAGGGACTGGGTTAGGCCTCTCTATTAGTCAGGATCTTGCTAGTTTGTTAGGCGGTAATATAAAAGTGGAGAGTGATTTAGGGAAGGGAAGTATTTTTACATTATATTTACCGATATGTGAAACGAGTAATATAAAAGAAGCGGCATTTGCTATTGAGGTTATAGATGGAAACGAACGGAAGACTGTAGCTTTAGATCAGGAAGACACTCTATTTATAGGAAAGAAAATCCTTGTTATTGATGATGATATGAGAAACATATTTGCCATTACCTCTGCACTAGAAAATAAGCAAATGGAAATAGTCTTTGCTCAGAATGGGAAGGATGGAATGAGTGTCTTAAAGGAGAATTCTGATGTGGATTTAATTCTTATGGATATTATGATGCCTGAAATGGATGGGTATGAAACGATATATGCAATTCGAGAAATGCCAGGGTACAAGAAGCTCCCGATTATTGCATTGACGGCAAAAGCTATGGCACATGATAAAGAAAAATGTATAGAAGCGGGTGCGTCTGATTACATAAGCAAACCTGTTTATATAGATCAGCTTTTATCCTTAATGCGAGTATGGCTATATAAATAGTTGAAGATAATTGTGAATGTTTGTTAGTAGTAGAATTCGTTTTACATAGCACTTTGATAGAAAAGTCAGTTTTTAAACTTAATAGACAATGCACAGGGGGAGCTGTTTTAAATGAAAAACTATATCGACATATGGAGGAAAGATGAAAAGAAAGTAAATATATTATTAGTAGATGACCGTCCTGAAAATTTATTGGCACTTGAGAGCATACTTACCTCATCAGACTATCATTTAATTAGTGTCAATTCAGGAGAAGAGGCATTGAAGCGTGTGTTAATAGAAGATATTGCTGTTATTTTGCTTGATGTACAAATGCCGGGGTTAGATGGGTTTGAGACAGCGAAATTGATAAAATCTCGTGAAAAATCAAAACATATTCCGCTTATCTTTCTAACTGCTATTAGTCAGGCTATAGAGTATGTTAAAGAGGGCTATCATGCAGGAGCGATTGATTATATATTTAAACCATTTCACCCAGAAACATTGAAGATGAAGGTGGAAGCTTTTGTGAAAATCTATCAATATCAAGAACAGATAAAATTTCAAAATGAAGCGTTGAAAGTGATTAATGAAACATTGCTAGATACTCTTGTTACATTTGATAAAGCAGGACGGATTGTAACAATTAACCCTGCTATTACAAAGATGTTTGGGTATACAGACGAAGAATTAAGTGGAGAGCCGATTGATTTGCTTGTTCCTAGTATAACTAGTTATTATTCAGACCCCCATAAACTAGGTAGGATTATTGAAACGTTTGCTGTCTCTAAGAATACAACTGTTTTTCCAGCTGACATTCAACTTGGTGAGGCGAAAATTGGAGGGCAGCATGTTTATATTTGTTCGATTCGGGATGTTACGGAACGACATCTATTGGAGGAAGAGAGATTTCGCAAAATATTTGAGTCCACCTCTTGTCTTGTTTCATTGCAAGCGGTAAACGACTGGCATTATATTAATGTAAATAAAACCTGGCTGACAAGCTTTGGTTATAATCACTATGATAAGGTTGTTAATCGATCGGATCTCTCTATAAAATACATCGTTCAATCAAATGATAACGGTGAAACTGTTGTAGAAACAAAGGATTTGATTCATCCTGTTCAAAGCAGCAGAATTAAGTATTTCAATCAATTAGGGGAATTGCGAGATGGGTTACTGTCTACTGAATTTATGGACATTCATGGAGAGGAATGCGTTTTATCTGTTATTACGGATATAACAGATAGAATGTCCGTTGAAAAAGAGATGGCAAGGCTAGATGGATTAAATCTCATCGGTGAAATGGCTTCAGGAATTGTTCATGAGGTGCGTAATCCGATGACAACCATTCGTGGATTTTTACAAATTTCTAAGGATGTACCATCTCCTGAATTTATTGATATTATGCTTGAAGAGCTAGATCGTGCCCATAACATTATTAGTGAATTTTTATCCATATCAAAAACGAATAACACAAAACGAATTTCGAAAGATTTGAATGTTATTATCGAAAACTTATTTCCCCTTATCCAGGCAAAAGCTATGTATTCTAATCATCAAGTTTGTCTGGATTTAAACGATTGTTTTGAGTTGAAAATTAATGAAAGGGAAATTCGGCAATTGATTTTAAACCTTTCTCTAAATGGGCTTGATGCAATGTCTTCTGGAGGGACACTAACAATAAAAACATATCAGCAAGATAATGAAGTAATTTTAGCGATACAAGATGAAGGAAAGGGAATTAAGCAAGAAATCATTGATAAAATTGATAAACCTTTCTTCAGTACAAAGGAAAATGGCACGGGATTAGGGTTATCCATTTGCCAAAAAATAGTGTCTAAGCATGATGCTATCATGGATATAAAAACAAGTAGTGAAGGTACAATATTTTTTGTTCATTTTCCTATTTAGCCTAAAAAAGCCTCATTTCTCAATGTTAATGCTGAGAAATAGAGGCTTTTTCTTTAATCGGCAATTTAGTTGGATTTAAAAAATTATTTTTCTAATCCAGCTTTTCTCACCACTACTTCATTTTCAAGCATATCCCACATGCCTTCATCTTCCATTCCTAATCTCCAAAGTGCTAAGCCTCTTATTCCAAGACGGTCTGCAAGTTCGGCCTTCGCTTTTATACTTGCTCGATTTTCAAACCATACCTCGTGATTGACCCCTTGTTCATCTGTATAGGCAAACATTGGGGTTTTCGTTTCTTCATCAAATATGATTTCTTTATTGTATTGTTTAGCTAGAGTCATTGCTCGATCAAATGATGCATAAGCAGCACGACCTGTTTGGAGATTAAAGTCAAAACCAAATACTGAAACAGCAGCAACGATTTTTTCTTTAGGCATTACTGTAATAGCGTAACGTAGCACTTTCTCCATCCGGCCAATTGATACGACTGGACCTGGTCCGCTTCCTGGCCAACCGTGCTCATTATAAAGCATAATGACAAATTGATCAGTTGGTACATGTAGTTTAGGATAATCAAATGGTTTTGCAAAAACACTTGGATCCTCTGGTCCTGTTTTAGATGGTACAGCAGTCGAGAAGAAATATCCTTTTGCATCAAACACACGCCCGATTACTCGATATAACTGAGTTAAACGATCTCGATCCTCTTCCAATACATCCTCAATATCAATATCAACACCGTCTAATCCATATCTTTCGACTAATCTAACTAAATTTTGAGCAAATGCAATCATATTCTGTTCAGAGGAAACCAACTCGTGAATAACCTGCTTTGCCAGTTCTACGCCTTCTGCATATAAAAGGTTATGAACAGTTGCTAACATTTTTACATTATGACGATGACCGATTCGTACAAGATTCCGTACTTCTTCATCAGTGAAATTTCCAAACTTATCAATCGTTGTTGGATTGTCTTTGCTAATTCTAAATAAGAATAATCCATTTTGTGAAATATTCTTTGTGTTTGTCACAAATGATTGATAAGAACTAGGTAATGTGGGCCCTTCTGATAATGTATAATATCCTAAAATTTGAATAATAGGATCAGATCCATCATATGCTCTTAAGGTAGAAATAGTCTTAGAGATCCACCCTGGATTACCGTTGAATAATACAACTTTATACCAATTTCCTTGAACACCAATAAGAGGTAATCTTGCACCGTGATCCATTTGGGCAATCACTCTAAAATTAGAACCTGGCCGTTGTCGAACATTCGCACCATCTATATTGACAATCACTTCCGAGTATTCCGGAATCTTAATTCTTTGACCGACAGTTAGATTCATGCCTTCTAAATTATTTAAAACAATGATACTTTCGACGGTTGTATTATATCTGCGAGCAATCTCATATAAGGAATCACCTGACTTAACGACATATTCAGTTTGTCTCTCATCTATTTCAGATACTTTCAATCTTTGATTAATGTAAATTATATTCGTATCTAAGTTATTCAAGGTTTTTATTTTGCCAACAGTCGTTTCAAAACGTTGTGCAATTGAAGAGAGAGAATCTCCTTCTTGGACAACGTAATAATCCGCATCAATTTCTTCAGGAATAACAAAATGTTGTCCAACATAAATCATATTGGAGCGTAATTGGTTTATTCTTTGCAATTCCTCAATCGAAACACCAAATTTCGTTGCAATTGTGTACAAGCTGTCACCTGGTTGAACAATATAAATATTCCTTGCAGCAGTAACGGGTACTACCAATTGTTGACCAATATAAATAATATTAGAAGTTAGTTGATTTTCATATTTAATACGTTCAGCATTTGTTTCAAATTTTTGAGAAATCGTATCTAACGAATCTCCAGGCTGTACAATATAATTAATCTGCCGATAATACATGCATATATCATCTCCCTCACCAACGCATCTATATTTATATATGCGCTGGCCCGGAATTATTGACAGTTATTTTTAGGAACAATCATTATATGCTGGGTTATGCATATGTAGTCCTAATCAATTGAAAAGACTCTTGTACATGGCAAAGGTCAATCCAATTATCTATTCTTTATTATCTCTTGAACGATTTTATCTCTCATGAGGAACAACGTGAAATTGGCACTACTTTTTGAATTGAAGGATGATTAAGGAAGGAAAATAGGCTTCGCTGCATTTAGTTAATTAGGTGATAAGATTATGCTTAAAGTGAGTGTTTCTGGTCTTACTTCTGAATTTGCGTTACGCTACTAAATTTTATAATCGCTCCGAGTGACAATCTTACTTTTTTAGATAAAAACTATTACTAAAAGTTTTATATTGTATAAATATTTTAAATATGTAAAAAAGCTTACTCTAAGAGTAAGCTTAACCTCTATAAACACTATCACATGTTCCAGGTTTTGGTTCATAAAAACAATGGTCTTTAAATTGACCAGTATGAGGCTGACCATACCATGTTGGGGGGCATGGAGCATATGGATTAAAGTACCAAAGAGCATATCTAGCTGGATGCTGTCTCCAGTGCTTCAAATTCTGTTCTGCTAATCTTCTTTCAATACCTCTCGCTCTTTGATAAAATACATTCCCTTTTTGAACAGCTTCAAAAGAATAATTTCCTCCTTGTACTTGATAAATGACTTGTGGAATTGTTCTTAAACCTTTAAAGTCTAAACAATTAGCTACAAGACGATTCACAATTACATTTCCAACATATAACATTCCTAGTTGTCCTTCACCTTCGGCTTCTGCTCTCATCATCCTTGCCATTAAGTCAACGTCTGAACTTCGGTAGCTTGCTCTTGCCATTTTTCCACCCCAAAAATATTGTATGAAAAATAGCCTACAGTCATGTCATTATTTATGTAATATAAATGCTTAGTTATAATAACTTACAGCTTTTAAGTAGGATGTAGAGAAATTAAAGTTGAGCAGAAGGAGCAATTATTCGAAAAGGCGGAAAGAAACATTTTGGTATTTTACACAGATTAGTAAATTTAAAAGATCACGGACGTGCCAACAATAATAGAGGGAACAAGCAACAACGGTAATGCATCTGTCAAATCATTGGAGTTGTACTATGAATTGGCCGGTAAGCTAGTTGATCGTCGTGAAGTTGTATCAGATGCAGAAGTTAACAAAAACGTACGCGAATCTCTGAAGACGAGCTTTAACGAGGATAAACGATATGTTGAACTAGGTTAAGTGTTACCATATGATGACCGCGGCTTTTATCATTGGGGTTGACGTGTTATTATTAAATGTCAGGATCAAACTATACACAACCTGTTAGGATGTTGTATAGTTCATCAAGCTTAGTTTATAACTAAGTATAATGGACAAAATTAACCCATGACAAGTAACTCAACTGAAGGCAAGAATAATGGGGTGATGGTATCAGTAAAGCTAAAGGTAAAGGCGGAACAGGTAGAGGGACAGGTAAGAAGGGCTGGAATCGTTGGCAAGCTAGTTCGAACAGAGCGAAAAGTGCTAAACCTTATATAAGCAAAGGCACTAAAAAAACAGATAAAGAGGATTGAAAGTCAGCATTCATAATGTTGGCTTTTTTTATTTCGCTGTAGGAGGAAACTGTGCGATAGAGAATTTTACAAACACACACGCACACACTGAGTCGCCATCCAAAGGGCGGCTTTTTATTTACCTAAATTTAACGAAAGGGTGAAGGAAAATGAACGAAAAACAAACGTTATCGCACGCAATGGCAGTACGAATACTAGCGTTTGAAGTTGCTTGTTTAAAGGTGCTAGACCCGAATATAAGCAAGAAACAAGCGCCCAAATCATTGGCGAAGGTTGGCTGTAGCTGACTTTCTGAAATCGCATTTTGTTAAGGTTATAAATATATGTATATATCATAGAAGAAGAGAACAACATGATTAATACATATGGAGAGTTAATTGAATTATTGAATACACAGGGAGAGAGTATAAAAACTCTTGCGAAAAGACTCCCGTTTGGAGAAAAAACTTGAAGTGTTATTAAGAGATGCAGAGTATAGCTTTGATAAATCAACAAGTAATTGGCGATATACAGGAGAAGGCCAAGTGCCGGACGATGAGTTATTATTGGGAAAACCTCACGAAGAAGAAACCGAGATTTCAACTTCCGCGCAACCTACTAAAGAACAAGTCGCTCTTGCAGTATTCACATTGGAACAAGTAACGTTAAGGTCTGATACGTTTTCGTATGTAGTTGCTTCGACATTTTATGGGGCTCCTTTTAAGGAGTGCAAAGGCCGCGATTAGGCACACTCAAATAAACGTATTGATGTTACGTTTTTTTCGTGATATACTAAACACCTCAAATTTTCTGCATTAAATTGCGGCGGAGCGTTTGACTATGTGGAGTAGTCAAACGCTCTTTTTGCGTGGTTTGTTGAGTTTATCTGTGATAAGGTTTAACGCTTCGAATTTAATACGGTCATTCAATAACCAGATCGCGAAATTTTGGCACACGTCGATGTTTAATTTCCGCACGTCATCGCTTTGTAGAAACTCCCCTAATAAATTGAAAGCATGCTGGTATAGCCAAATGGTGCCATCCGCCAGGCCTTTCACTTTCTTTGCGCTCTTTACCTTTTCCGCAAGTAGTTCCAACGAGTACGGTTTCTTTTTAACGCTAACTGTCAGCGTGTTCTTCACCCGTTTTCCGCGTCTATTTTCCGAATGCAAAGCAAAAAACGCCTCCAGTCTCCGATAAAGTCACCATAAAAGTGATCGGAAAAAGGAAGCGTTTCGCTGTCCGATATAGGAGCGTTACGTCACCGATAAGTCACCAGCTTAGAAACGTTGCCGTAATGCGTGTATGGAGCATAGGGGGCTCGAACCCCTGACCTCTACGCTGCCAGAACAGCTCGCGTATTTTTAAGCCTGTAAATTAAGTTTAATTGAGTTCAATTGAGCAACGGGAAACCTTGATATATCAACGTTTTTAAAAGTTTGTTTATGCAATCTAGTTAAATACGATAAAAAGAAAAAATACGTTTGTGCACATTTTGTGCAAGTTTTTATGTAAGGGTGCGGTCATATGTGAAGTATGTTTTTGGTACGCTACTAAAAAATAATTAAGCAAAATGAGAGCGCTGGATAATGGGGTAGTCATTTATCCAGCGCTTTATTTTTTAATCGCTGCTTTGCTTTTTCAGATACCCATGGAATACAACCTTCTATTTAATGTAGGGTGGCTTTTTATTCTACATAAGGTTTTCTGAATTTTTACAATTAGCGGTCGAATGGCGTACTCGAAAAATATTTGCTCAGTGTTTAAATAGAACCGAGCATTTTTTATAAACCCACCAGCACTTATGTGTTGCCACATACACTCCACACATGTGGAGTGCTGTTCACTACTTGTAAGGAAAGATTAATAAGAGATGTGACAGTGAGCTTAAGCCCTTTCTTTATTGAAAGGGCATTTTTTAACCTCAATCTAAAATAGTGGCATGTACATAGAAATGAGATTTAATATTAATTACCATTAGGAATGGACATACCGTTTTATTTATATATATTTTTAATGAAAATCTTAATTTCGACAAGTTGCAACAAAAAATGACTTATTTCTTATTATAATCAAGTAGTAAAATATACCAATTTCGAAAGAGGGGAATAATTTTTGGATATAATGAGATTTGAGCCTCTTTTTAATCAAAAACTGAAAAAAGTGAAATCGCGCTGTCGATTTCACTTTTTTTCATTTCAGAGGTGGGTTTTGTCCCAGCCCCTAAAACTTTTTAAAAAGGGCACAGTGGCATCTTGTTCCATTTATTGGATAACTTTATTCGGGAACGTAATAAGTTATATATATACCCTGTTCATTCATTTATGAAATAGATGCAATAATCCGTTTCAATTCCTCTTCAAAGTCTGCAGGTTCGTTCGCATAATTATAAATTCCCAAAAACTTTTCAACCGCTGAAGGATGTGCCCCAATGATTTTATTTACCATATCCTGCTGTTCTGTAATAGGTTCATTTTTAGAAAGCTCACAGCCCATATGGAATCGAACCATAAATTCTTTTTCCATTTCATTCTGATAATCCACAGCAACTTTTTCCCACTGTATCGTTTGTAAGTCATTTTTGATTAATTTATCAGCCAAAATTCGTGCTCCACAGATAGCATCATGGATTCCTTGAGCCATCGCAGGGTCCTTAAAGCAAATGGCATCCCCAACCAGTGCCCACCCTTTTCCCATACCTTGGTACCAATAATTTTCATAGCCGATCAAACCTTTGATAGACTCAGTCAATTGAGATTCCTTCACGCGATCAGCAATCGATGTGTTTGGAAAGTTATTCATTAGAAATGTACGGAAACTATTTTCTGGGACTGTTTTAAATTGATCAAGTAAACTCTTATTTTCTAAAGGGAAATTTATTACTAATACATATAAATCATCGTTTGTTGGGAAAAAGATCGCCATTTTATCTTTTCTTTTATATACCTCAAATTTAGGAACAGAATCGTGCTGAATACCGGAGAAATAACCATAGTAAACTGCTGTACTGGCAGGACTGCTTATTTTTAATTCGCTATTTACTAACTTTCGAATCCGGGAGTTTCTTCCGTCTGCCCCAACCACTAATTGTGCTCGGAACTCTTGTTTCTGTTTTTCCAAATTTTCCCCTCTTACCCCTATGACGGTTTCTCCATCATATATTACTTCTGTCACACGAATTCCTTCTATCATTTTTATATTTTCTTTTGTTTTTGCATGTTGAAGAAGGATATGGTCAAGATATTTTCTTCTAATAGAGTACGCAGTATCTTCACCATCTACCTTAGGAATTGGCCCTTCTATGACGGTATCTTCAAACTGAAATTTGATTGTCTGTACCGGTGTCACATTGGTTTCTAATAGTTGATCCAAAACACCAATTTCCCTAAAGATAGCTGTTGTGTTGTTAAAGAAAGTATTAGTAGTTAAAGTATCACTTGGAAAAGTTGCTCGGTCCAATAAAAGAACTTGAAAGCCCGCTTCAGCAAGAGATATTGCCAAAGTAGCTCCGGCACATCTTGCACCAACAATAATTACGTCATAGTTTTTATTCATTCCATCACTCCACTTCTTACGATTAAAACCTTTGAAAGCCCCATTTTTAAAGCTCGTATTACCACCAAAGCAATATATGTAATACTTTATAAAAACATGCCTTTTTCAAGTATAGTAGTTCCAGAGAATAATTAAGTGGCTACTTACTTAAGGACTTTTGGGTAAAATACAGTTGAATTCGCATTTAGGAGAGACAGATATAGTGAAACTTCCATTATTTTTACGAATAAATGAAATTGTTAAAGAATACAGTCGGAAGGAATTGTTAATGTGAAATATATTGCCCGGATTTTAAAGGAGTGCTTGTAATGAATAGTTTAGATGAGTATCCAGATGTGCTAAACGTCAATGACATTCAAGAGATTTTAGGAGTTGGTCGACGTCAAGCTTATGAATTGGTTTCTTCAGGGCAATTTCATACAGTGAGAGTTGGTAAAAGAATTAAGATATTAAAAGCTGTCTTTATGCGTTGGCTGAACGGTCAAGAAGATAAGGAGAAATATCATGGAGTAAAATAACAACTCGAATTAAGTAGTTGATTAATACACTGGAGTGCATGTATATTTGATATGGCATAACTATCACATTCTCAAATATTAGTTTTATGTTTGAGATGTGCTTTATCAAAAGCACTCTCCTCTAAATAAAAGTGCTAATCTTGTTCATTGAGATTTAGCGCTTTAATATTTTTAGAATGAGGGAGAGTTTTATATGAGAGGATCTGTAAAGAAAGATAATTCCGGTTGGTACTATGTGGTTGATGTTGGAACAAACGGTAAGCGAAAGCAACAGAAACGGAGATTTAAAACTAAAAAGGAAGCAGAGAAGGCATTAGCCGAGGTTAACTATGCTTTAAATAAAGGTACTTACTTTGAACCTTCCAATATGCTGTATAAAGATTACTTAGAGCAATGGTTTTCGACTAAACGAAACAGTATAGGGATCCAGACAGCTAAGGTTTATAAAGATTTTCTTCACAGTAAAATAATACCGGAATTAGGGAATTGCAACATATCAAAGCTCTCGATCATCCAACTCCAATCTTTTATAGATAAATTGAGTGAAAAAGGACTAAGTAGTGTGACAGTAAAACAGACATATGAGATTATTAGAAACTCCTTGGAACATGCTGTGGATTTCGAGTTGATTTCTAAAAATCCGGCTATAAAAGTTAAATTGCCAAAGGCTAATAAAAAAGAGATGACTGTTTGGAATGAAGAGGAAGTAAATAGATTTCTTAAAGTAGCAAAAGAGGATCCACTTTATATTGTTTTCCATCTTGCTTTAATGACAGGAATGCGACAAGGAGAAATCTTGGGATTGCGTTGGAAAGATGTGGATTTAAAAAAAGCTTGCTAAGTATTAGGCAGATTTTAAGCCACGACGGAAAGTCATTTATAAATGGGGCAAAAAACAAATCTAGTCTGCGAACAATCAATTTATCTGAAATCACTATGAGGAGCCTTAAATCTCGAAAAATAATGATCTCCAAAGAGAAGCTTAGCTTTGGTCCAGTTTATGAAGAATTTGATTTAATCGCATGTACCAAACATGGAACACCTCTTAACCCAGCAAATGTAAGAAGAACATTTAATAGGTTGATTAAATTAGCTGATGTTCCTCAAATTCGTTTTCATGATTTAAGACACACACATGCAACAATGCTTCTTGCTAAGGGGATAAATGTAAAAGTAATCTCAGAACGGTTAGGTCATAGTAATATTAAAGTTACTCTAGACACTTATTCACATGTTCTTCCAACCATGCAGGAGGAAGCTGTTCGGAAATTAGATGAAATCCTAAAATGAATTCTTCTGTGACCAAGGTGTGACCAAAAGTTGATTTTGACTGGTGGCTTATTTATATATCAGAAATAAATAAAAAGGGGAAACCCTTATATATCAAGGTTTCCAGATCTTCTTTTAAGTATGGAGCATAGGGGGCTCGAACCCCTGACCTCTACGCTGCCAGAGATAGATATGGTTTCGGATTATAACAGATTGGGTTTGAAAAAGTTGATATAATAGGTTTGGATTTTTAGTGTATCGGATTTAGTAGGAGATGGTTGGGGACAGTTTGTTTATTTGTGTCCCCAAGTTGTCCCCAAATAAATTTGCATAACCTTAAGTAACCCGAGCACCTTTATTCTTTAAGGATGTTTAAGAAATTCATCATGTCTATGATATTCAAAATGTGATTGTAATTTAGACTAAAATACTTATTAAGGTTGTGAAGAAATGTACTTAAAGTAACGGGCAGCATTCCTGTAATGAAGAAATAGAGGGTTTGAACATAAAAAACACCTCTTGGTATGATAAGAGGGTCCTAAAGCTTGCCGGCAAAAAGGACTACTTATTCGCATACCAGGAGGCTCACTATGAATTATAACCAAAATCAAAAAATCGCTCAAATCACTTCCCAAACACTTATTGTCGGTGTTGATATTGCCAAATCGAAACATGTTGCACGTGCACAGGACTTTAGAGGAATGGAGTTTGGGAAACCTTTATACTTTGAAAATACAAAGCCTGGCTTTGATGGATTTTCGAGTTGGATTCAACAGCTTATCACTACACATGACATGGATCAGGCTATCGTAGGGATGGAGCCGACCGGTCATTATTGGCTGAATCTAGCTCATTTCTTGAAAGAACAGGACGTTAAGTTTGTGGTCGTGAACCCTATGCACGTCAAGAAAAGTAAAGAATTAGATGATAATTCACCTACCAAAAATGATGTCAAAGATGCCAGAGTGATTGCACAGCTAGTCAAAGATGGAAGATATGCTGAACCTAAGATTCCGCAGGGAGTGTATGCCGAACTTCGTGCGGCAAGAAAAATACGTGATCTTTTATCTGTTGATCTTCAATCCGTACAAGGGCAAATTCACAACTGGCTGGATCGGTATTTTCCTGAGTTTCTCACGGTTTTTAAAGACTGGGAGGGAAAAGCAGCACTACAATTATTAAGGCTCAGCTTACTGCCAAGTGAGCTAGTAAAGATCTCTGATGAAGAAATCTTAGCCCATCTTAAAAAGGCCGTAAAACGTGCAGTTGGTCTTGGGAAAGTAAGAGAGTTAAAACGAGTCGCCGGTCTTTCAATCGGCATTCGTGAGGGATCAGAGCTGGCGAAATTAGAGATTCGCATTTTATTAGACAAGTATGATCTCATTAAACAAAAGTTCGAAGAACTGGAACCTAGAATAGATGCCTTACTTGAACAGATACCCGGTGTTCATCAAATGCTGGCAATCAAAGGGATTGGTAAAGATACAGTGGCTGGATTCTTGGCAGAGGTCGGAGACCTAAACGATTATTCACATCCTCGCCAAATCATTAAGTTGGCAGGACTAAGCTTAAAAGAAAATACGTCAGGTAAACATAAGGGACAAACGAAGATTACGAAGAGAGGTAGGAAGACGCTGAGAGCTCTCCTTTTCCGAGTTGTCATGCCATTAGTCGCCAAGAACTCTGCTTTTAAAGCCCTACATGCGTACTATACAAAACGTCCGAACCATCCTTTAAAAAAGATGCAATCTCTTATCGCCCTGTGCAATAAATTGATACGTGTATTGTTTACCATCGGTAAAAAACAATGTGAATTTAGCGAAGAAAGAATGTTACAGGACATCCCTCATATGGCTGTGATGCTGAAGGTAGCTTAGGCTTTTGTAGCCCTGTTAATCAGAATAAAGGAACGTTTATGGTTTAGTAGACATTTGAAGCACGGATTAGTCAGTATTCAACTAAATTTCGGGCAAGGACCCTGTCGGGCAGCATAAACTGACATCCACCTCATGGAAAGGTTGGACGAAGGAATTTTGGAGCGAAGACTCTGTGAGACATGGGAGGGTTGACCTCCATGAGAGACGTGGAGACCACTAGTGCAACTATAATTTAACTGGATACCCACTTATTGGATAAAGGTGGTTAAGTGGCTAAAGGTTTTTTTACTCCTTGGCTCCAAAAATATCCTTCACTTCCTTCTAATCCCAATAAGAGAATGACTAACACCTGTAAGCGACTTTAAAATTCTAAGAAAACAGGAGAAAACAAGAGATATTCCTTATTTTATAGAGGGAGGTTAGTTTAAGAAGAAAGAAAAAAGACATTCCTTTGGAATGTCTTTTTTAACAGATATTTTCATTAGTAGCAATATCCTTCACAACATCTTCTAAAGTAACATTTCTTAAAACCTTCTCCATTGCGAATTGTGCTGCTGTGAATAATTGTTCTATTGTATTCTGGATGTTCCTACCTACGGGACAATCAGGATTTGGATTTTCATGTATGCTAAACAATTCTTTCTCCTTTACAACATTTACTGCCTTATAAACGTCGAACATTGTAATATCCGATAATTCCTTTGCGAGTTTAGCCCCTGCAATACCAGGATGTACCTCTATCAAACCAGCTTTTTTTAGCATCCCCATTAGTTTTCTTATTACGGCTGGGTTCGTGTTAACACTTGAAGCTAAAAATTCAGAAGATGTAACTCCTTCTTTATTTGATTCAATTAGAGTCAATATATGAATTCCGACAGCGAATCGGCTGCTGATGGACATGTTCAGTCACCACCCCTATTAACTATTGTGTTATTTAATTTTAGTTTTCCATCATGTAATTAATTTGATTACAAGCTTATTATACCAGATTACGAACAAAATAATAAATAGTATTTTACATGTTGACAAAACGATTACATGTAACTAAAATGAATACATGTAATCAAATTAGTTACAAATGGAACTTAAATAACAGGAGGACTATACAATGAAAATCGGAATTATTGGAGCAAGTGGTAAAGCAGGAAGTCTTATTTTAAAAGAGGCAGTTAGTCGAGAACATGAAGTGACGGCTATTGTAAGAGATGCGAAAAAGGTCAAAAGTCTAAATGTAGCAGTATTGGAAAAGAACATTTTTGACTTAAAAACAGAAGATATAAAGAATTTTGATATTATTGTCAATGCTTTTAATGCACCATTTGGAGAAGAACATCTTCACGTTGAAGCAGGAAAGGTATTAATTGAAACTCTTAAAGATGCACCAAAAACAAGATTAATTGTTGTAGGAGGAGCAGGAAGTTTATTTGTAGATGAAACAAAAACAGTAAGAAAATTTGAAACTCCTGATTTTCCTGAAGCCTATTTTGCAACTGCTAAAAATATGGGGGAAAACCTTGAAGAACTACAAAATACGAGTGGAGTCCAATGGACATATATCAGTCCAGCTGGATTTTTTGATGCTGAAGGTAAACGTACCGGAACTTATCAAAAAGGTGGGGACCAATTAATCTTCAATTCAAAAGGTCAAAGTTATATAAGTTATGCGGATTACGCAATTGCAGTTTTAGATGAAATTGAAAATCCGCAGCACATAAACGAACGTTTTACTGTCGTTAGCGAAGCAGAGTAAGTAATGACGGTGATAACAGGCTTTTAAGTACACTATAAGCCCTGAAAAAAGTAACAATAAAAGTTGTACACTGCTGTTAACCTATATACTAGGTAATTAATTTCTATTTAAGAAAGGAAGACTAATTTTATGACAAAGGTTTTATATATTACTGCTCATCCACATGATGATACTCAATCCTATAGTATGGCTGTAGGAAAAGCATTCATTGACACGTACAAAGAAAAAAATCCTGAACATGAAGTTTTACACTTAGATCTTTACAAAGAAGATATTCCACACATTGATGCAGATGTGTTCAGCGGTTGGGGAAAGCTTCGGGCTGGAAAAGGATTTGAAGAGCTTTCTGCCGAGGAAAAAGCAAAGGTAGGACGTCTTAGTGAGCTTGTCGAACAGTTTGTTTCTTTTGATAAATATGTGTTTGTTACTCCATTTTGGAACTTTTCATATCCGCCAGTAATGAAGGCTTATCTGGATTCAGTCTCTTTAGCAGGAAAAACTTTTAAATATAGCGAACAAGGTCAGCCTATCGGGTTACTAACAGATAAGAAAGCACTCCATATACAAGCTCGTGGAGGGTTTTATTCAGAGGGTCCTGCCGCATCGCTAGAAATGGGGCATCGCCACCTTCAGGTCATGATGCAATTTTTCGGTGTACCATCGTTCGAAGGGCTTTTCGTTGAGGGACATAATAAAGCTCCTGAAAAAGCCAAAGAGATTAAGGAAAATGCAATTGCGCGTGCAAAGGACTTAGCACACACCTTCTAAGTAAAAGGAGACATAATAATGAACAATATACAAACTAAGCTTATATATGTTTGGGACGCTTACTGTGGTTGGTGCTACGGGTTCTCGAAGAGCCTTCGAGCCTTCCACGAGAATCACCCTGAATTACCCCTGACTGTTTTGCCTGGAGGTCTATTTGTAGGTCATAAAAAGCTACCCATAGCCTCTTTCTCACACATTCCAGAAGCAAATAAAAGAATCAGCCAGCTAACTGGTGCAGAGTTTGGTACCTCTTACCAAACATTGTTGGAAGAAGGTACTTTCGTCATGGATTCCGAGGCGGCGGCTAAAGGCTTTTCTGCATTGCGTTACTTCGCTCCAGAGCGTGCCTATTATTTAGCCTCTTCCATGCAGCATGCGTTTTATTACGAAGGTAAGAGCCTCAGTGACCCAGCAACTTACCGGGAAATTGCTATTGCTAATAATCTTGAACCAGAGGCAGTTTTGGCACGATACGATGACATAGTTTCCACCGAAGAAGCCCATGCAGACTTTGCTAAGGTTCAACAGCTTGGCGTCCAAAGCTATCCTACATTGCTGTTGCAGAAAGGTGACGAATTTATCGCGCTTGGTGGTGGTGTTATGACCGCCGAGAAGATAGAGGCTCGTCTGGAAAATGTCATTTCATAACTATCTCTTAAATAGCATAATTGAACTTAATTTTAAACCGACCTTCTTCCATTAGAAAGGTCGGTTTTTTTTTATAAGAATTATGCAATTCTAATCAGAATCAATGTATGTTATTACCATCATTCATTCCAAAACGAATATGAGAGAATGTGAAGTATTGTACTTAAACTATCGGGTGCGATGCTTCAATAACGAAGAATCGCTTTTTCTTATTGAAGTAACGGGAGTTTAGTTTTAAAAAAGGACCTACATCGGTCCCTTTTGTTCTAAAGAAATTCACAGAATAAACTTAACCAATTTAAAAAGTTGATTTAACCCTTATTCTATATTTGAAAATTCAGCAATATCCTCTTTCTTCCCAATCATCACTAATAAATCTTCCTTGTGAATAATACGATCTGGAGAAGGAGAAATAATAATATCTCCTTCTCTAACGATAGCAATAACACTGACATTATATTGGGCACGAATGTCAAGGTCACGCAGACTTTTTTCAGCCATTTTTAAAGGAATCATAATCTCCTCTATACTGTGTTCTTTTGATAACTCAATATAGTTCAACATATTTGGTGATAGGAGCTGATTGGCCACACGTTCTCCCATGTCTCTCTCAGGATAGATAATCCAATCAGCACCTACTTTCTCTAAAACCTGCCCATGTCGCTTTCCAAGAGCCTTTGCAATGACTTTTTTAACCCCTAGCTCTTTAAGTAGTGAAACAGTTAAAATGCTAGATTGCATATCATTTCCAATGGCTACGATTACACAATCAAAATTGCTTATCCCAATCGCTCTAAGTGCCTTCGTTTCTGTCGCATCAGCCACTACTGCATGAGTGACGAATAATTCAGCATCCTCGACTTTTTCCTCATTTGCATCAATTCCTAGCACCTCTTGTCCAGCCTCATATAGTCTTCGAGCTACACTTGTTCCAAATCTCCCTAAACCAATTACAGCATATTGTTTTATAGCCATTTCCATCTACACTCCCTGAATTTAATTAACCAATCATTATATTTCCTTTAATATGACGGAAAGTATCTGATTTACGTCTCTTTGTAATAGCAAAAGCAACTGTTAAAGGACCTAATCTTCCTGCAAACATCGTGAAAATGATAAGTATACGACCAATAGGAGATAGCTCTGGAGTTAATCCCATGGACAGTCCCACTGTACCAAACGCAGAAGTAGCTTCAAATAAATACATCATAAAATCGTGACCGGGTTCTGTAATGCTAAGCGCCATAGTCATGAATACAACAATGCTCAATCCGCACAAAGCAACTGTCAGTGCTTTTAATATCGTTTCAGTCACAATTCTGCGCCTAAATAAGACAACATCTTCTTTCCCTTTAATTTGAGACCATACGGTAGCTACTAAAACAGCAAAGGTCGTTATTTTAATTCCTCCAGCTGTGGATCCTGAACCTGCTCCAATAAACATAAGAAAAATGATTAAGAACAAAGTAGAATGTGTTAAATCTCCAATTGGTAATGTATTAGCACCTGCCGTCCTTGGAGTCACTGCTTGAAACAATGAGCCTAATACTTTTCCAGTTTCGGATAAAGGCCCTAATGTCTTAGCATTTCCATATTCAAATATGAAGATTAACAGGGTTGCCCCTACTGTTAGAATAACGGTTGCCAGTAATACTACCTTCGTATGCACAGATAAGCGACGAGTATCACGGTATTCATAAAGTTCGTTCATCACAATAAATCCTAATCCACCGAGTGTGATGAGAGTGCATACGGTTAAGACGATAATAGGATCATCTACATAAGGAGTTAGACTCCGAAATTCTCCCATTAAATCAAAACCAGCATTATTAAAGTTAGATATCGCATGAAAAAATCCAAAATAGATGGCTTTACCTATTGGCATATCGTAAGAAAAACGAATCGATAAAATGATACCACCAACAAGTTCAATCACTGCGGTGAATATCAATATTCTTTTTACTAACCTTACAAGCCCTGTAATGGATACGTTATTGAAAGCCTCCTTCAGTAGCAGCCTTTTTTTTAAAGAGATTTTTTTACCTAACAGCAAAAATAAAAAAGTTGCAAATGTCATAAATCCTAATCCACCGATTTGAATGAGTGTTAAAATGACCAATTCACCAAACATAGAAAATGTATCCCCAGTATCTACGACGACAAGCCCTGTTACACATGTGGCAGATGTAGCAGTAAATAAAGCATTTAAAAATGAGAGACCTTTTCCATCCTCAGTGGCAATGGGAAGAGTCAATAAAAAGGCTCCGATAAGGATGACAGTTGCAAAACCTAATACAAGGACTTTTGGAGGGTTAACCTCTTTTATTTTTTTCATCGTTATCTCCTAACTGACCTCATAAAAAAATTTAGTATCCAGTTTACTTTTTCCATTAATGCATCTAAATATTTGTCCCATTCTAGTTAAAAGATAATAAGAAGTTCTTAACATGCCGTGGGCAATTTCTTGAAAAGAAGTATGGAATTGAAGAAGATAAAAAATCTTTTTTTAATGATGATTTAGATAATGATAAATAAATGAAAGGAATTAATTATGATGAAACATTTTATTTTGATGTCAGTTCATCCTTCAAGCTCATTTACTGCTCAGAGTTTCAACGAAATCATGATTCAATTAATAATTCTTTTAACAGTCAGTGTTGTAGTAGCTTCGTATGCCTATCATAAAAAAATACCATACAGTCTTCCTTTAGTTATAATAGGGCTTGTTCTAGGAATGCTTAATTTACCTATAATAGACGAATCTAGAGATTTCATTACAAATTCTGAAACCTTTCAAATTTTCGTTATTTCCATTTTCTTACCTGCGTTACTCGGAGAGGCTACTTTAAAACTGCCTTTTCACCATTTAAAAGAAAATAAAGCTCCAATTTTAGCTTTAGCTATTGGAGGGACATTGATTACCTATGTAGTCATAGGTTTTGCGAGTCATTATTTGTTAGAAGTAAGTGTAATTGTGGCATTTACCTTTGCTGCACTCATGAGTCCTACAGATCCGATTAGTGTTTTACAAATTTTTAAGCCATTAGGTGTTCATAAAAGGATGAATGCGATTATGGAAGGTGAAAGTCTCTTTAACGATGGAGTAGGAGTAGTGCTATTTAAAATTTCTTCCATTTATCTTTTAGTTTATATGGAAATGGGGGTTGCTGGATTCGGACAAGGCCTACTGTTATTTTTGAAGTTTGCTGTCGGAGGATTGGTTATTGGTTTAATCATTGGCTATATCGGTTCTATCTCCATTAAAAAGATTGATAATTATCCGCTAGAAATTGCCATATCAATCATCGTGTTCTTCGGTTCATTTTTGATAGGGGAAACGGTACATGTGAGTGGTGTCATTGCAGTGGTGGTCGCCGGATTATTATTTGGAAATTACGGTGGGAAAATTGGGATGTCACCTGTTACTAAGCTAAATATTTATAATTTTTATGATGTGATTGCCTTCATCGCAAATTCAATCATCTTCCTAATGGTAGGCTTGGAAATTTCCCGAATCGATGTGCAAGGAAAATGGGGAATGATTATCATTAGTATTATTATTGTCTTAATTGGTAGAAGTGTAGCCGTTTATGCAAGCTTAGCATGGTTGAAAGAAATCCCTTCAAGTTGGAAACACATTCTAAATTATGGTGGATTAAAAGGAAGTCTTTCCATTGCGTTAGCCCTCAGCTTACCTAGAACATTCGAAGGACGAGAAGAGATTATCGTGTTAACTTTTAGTGTCGTGATTTTTTCACTATTATTTCAAGGGTTAACGATTAAATCACTTATAAATAAACTAGGCATTATTGAGAAACAAAATCATATTTGGGAATATGAAGAAGTAATTGCGAATCTTAATCGTAGTAAAACTTCTATATCTACGTGGTCAGATATGAAAGAAGAATCCTTATTAACAGAAAAAGACTATCAGGATTTAGTGAACCTCGAAAATGAAAAATTGAAGAAGTATAATCAAGCATTAGATCAACTATATTCCTTATATCCTCAAATCAAAGAAGAACAACTCAGAGATGCTAAAAGGGAATCTTTGTATAACCAATATCACGAATTAGGGAAGTTAGTTTCAAAAGAAGTGATTTCTCAAAGTATTCTTGAGAGGAAACAAAAGGAAATTTTGGAAGAAGTTGAAAACTTGTCATAAAATTCTTGAACATACACTAGAAATTTTTTTATTGTTGGGAGCATATATCTTCCAACAATAAAAAAAGTATAAAGTATTTTAAACTTAAGTAAATGTCCATTTTTAGGTCATCCTTTTTAAGTATGGTTTTTAGTTTGAAAATTGTTGCACAATTTGAATCAAATGCGACATAAAAGATTCATTTTTTTATTCAACAAAAAAACCGCACACAAGCGGCTTGGTGTTCAATATTTATGGGATACCTTTTTAGAAGGGGCTATATTCTACTCATTATTTATAGATTCCGTATTTTGTTCATGTATGTAACCACCATATTGCTGGTTAATTTCTTTAGCTAACTCATCTAAAAATTCATCAGTTAAAAAGGGCTTATTTTCTTTGAACATGTAATTTCTCCTTTGGCATTCAATCTCTGAAATCTTTTCCTAAGGTATGAATTAATATCTATATTACTAATATTTCCTTTTCCCTAAATTTTAATCTTTACATAAAATTCATTTACTTTTGCTAAAACCAAGAGTATTATAATCACAGTTTCAAATTTCTAAATCGCTGAAACCATTAGGTACGGGGGAACCATTTTTGTGGATTGATACTTAATCCAAGGGGTGAATCCTTTTTTAAGGTAGGGCTACTCAAAGGTCCGAATCCGACAGCTAACCTCGTAAGCGTTATATGAGAAGGAAGGTGGAGCTTGTGACGCAAAAAAAATGATGTGTCTACAGGTCTATTTAACGATGACTTGTAGGCACTTTTTTTTTGGGAATATGGAACTTTTTGAGAAATTATTGTGGAAATGAGCAACATATAATGTATGAACACTATTGGAGATGAGTAATAAATGTTTTCATCAATAAAAAGGTTTTTAATTGGACGACCCTTGAAATCCAATGAATTAGGAGAACAGAAACTTAACAAAACCAAAGCATTAGCCATCCTTTCTTCTGATGCTTTATCTTCAGTGGCATATGGTCCTGAACAAATTTTAATCGTATTAGTTACGTTAGGTACAGTAGCATTTTGGTATTCTATTCCTATCGCAATTGGTGTATTAATTCTTTTAACAGCTCTCATATTGTCATATAGACAAATTATCTTTGCTTATCCTCATGGAGGGGGAGCCTATGTTGTTTCAAAGAGTAATTTAGGGGTAAATCCAGGTTTAATCGCTGGGGGATCATTATTGGTAGACTACATACTTACTGTGGCTGTGAGCGTATCTGCTGGTACTGATGCTATAACATCTGCCTTTCCTACACTACATGATCACAATGTGGAAATTGCCATTGTATTTGTGATTTTCCTTACGATTTTGAATTTAAGAGGAGTAACGGAATCTGCTTCCATATTAGCTTACCCTGTGTACTTATTCGTTTTAGCCTTGTTCATTTTAATTGGTGTGGGCATTTATCATATTCTCACAGGTGGGGTTTCTCCTGAATTACACAGTCCCGTAGGTACACCTGTGACTGGAATCAGTTTGTTTATTCTTTTAAAGGCATTTGCTTCAGGAAGTTCTGCCTTAACTGGGGTTGAAGCCATATCGAATGCCATTCCTAACTTTAAAGATCCA
Source organism: Peribacillus asahii (assembly GCF_004006295.1). Lineage (NCBI taxonomy): Bacteria > Bacillati > Bacillota > Bacilli > Caryophanales > Bacillaceae > Peribacillus > Peribacillus asahii. Next base: position 4,023,500 of record NZ_CP026095.1, on the reverse strand, counting down.
GCACCTAATAATGCTGCTAAAACATTAATGGCAATGGGAGCTTTGCTTGCCATACTGTTTTCAGGAATCGTATTTTTAGCCTATTATTATGGAATTGCTCCAAGTGGAGAGGTAACGGTTGTTTCCCAAATTGCCGAAGAAACTTTCGGACGAAATTTCATGTACTTCTTTATTCAAGGAACTACAGCACTGATATTAATCCTTGCTGCAAATACTGGTTATTCTGCTTTCCCGTTGCTGGCAGTTAATCTTGCAAAAGATAAGTTTATTCCAAGGATGTTTCTGATTAGGGGAGACCGATTAGGATATTCTAATGGAATCATCATACTTGGAATTGCTTCTATTATTTTAATCCTTGCTTTTCAGGCAGAAACAGAGCATCTTATTCCACTTTATGCAGTCGGAGTATTCCTTCCATTTACTTTGTCTCAGTCGGGAATGATGGTTAAATGGCTGCGAGAAAAGCCCGAAGGTTGGATTCCAAAATTTATAATTAATACAACGGGTGCCGTTATTAGCTTTACGGTCACAATGATGTTCTTTTTAACAAAATTCTCACAGGTTTGGTCAATCTTAATTTTTCTACCTATCATTGTTTTCCTCTTTCATCGAATTAGAAAGCATTATGAAGCTGTTGGGGACCAACTTAGCCTTACAACTTGTGAACCATCTGTGACCATTGAAGGTAATGTTATGATAGTGCCTGTTGCTGGTATGACTCATGTTGTAGAGAATTCCTTAAATTATGCTAAATCTCTTTCTCCTGAACAAATTATTGCTGTGTATGTTGCATTTGAAAGAGAAGATGAGAAGAAGTTTGAGGAGAAATGGAAGAAGTGGCAACCTGATGTAAGACTGGTGACACTGCACTCTCATTATAGGAGTATCATTAATCCCCTTACCAAATTTATTGATACTATTGAACATAAAGCTAGTGAAGCGAACTACCAAGTCACAGTGGTCATCCCACAATTTATTACTAAGAAGGGCTGGCACAATATTCTTCATAACCAATCAAGTATACTGATTCGTTCGTTCTTGTTGTTTCGAAAAAAAGTGGTAATCACCACTGTACCTTATCATTTAAAAAAATAATAAAATGTGGGCTTCGTGTCCATAAAGATAGTTTGGAGTTGCTTACGCAACTCCCTTCTTAATTTAACTTGTGCGATTTTTCATAAAAGAAGGTTACTTTTTTTATTCAAGTAAAGAAGCAGTTTAGTGGAAGAGGAATTTATAAGGTTATACTGTTGTTAATTTAAAATAAAGATTGATAATTTGTAAAAAAAGTTCGATAATTTAAAACAAAGTTTGATAAAACCCTGTATTAATATAGGGTTTTTCTTTTGGCCCTTAAACTTCAGCTGTATTGTTCAATTAAAGGGCCATATTGTTGAATAACACCTAGATGTCTAGGTTAAAGTTCAGGAGAGATCGTGAAACTTTGTACTTAAAGTAACGGAGCAGTTTAGTACAATAAGGATGACAATGTATGGATTTATTTGAGAGGTGTAGTTCATGATTTTGGTCAGTTCTTGTTTAGCTGGATTAAAAGTAAGGTATAACGGTACACATAGCTTAGATAATAGGATAAGTAAATTAGTTAGAGAGAATAAAGCTGTTACTATCTGTCCCGAACTGCTTGGTGGATTTTCAACCCCAAGGGAACCTGCTGAAATAGTAGGCGGAGACGGAGAAGATGTACTGGATAGAAAGGCTAAAGTGGTAGAGAAATCTGGTAAAGACGTAACCGAACTTTACATAAAAGGAGCTTATGCTACTTTAGAAAAAGCTAAAAAAATAAACGCAACAATAGTTGTTCTCAAGGAGAATAGCCCATCCTGTGGTAGTTCAATGATTTATAACGGTGAATTTAAGGGTAAGAAAATTGTTGGAAATGGAGTTACTTCAGCCTTACTTAAAAGAAATGGTTTACAAGTAATTTCAGAAGAACAATTTATTAGAAATTTCTTTTAGTTATTCAATTAACGGGCGCGTTTATTTAGGAACGCGTCTTTTTCATGTATGGGCCATTTAATGGAGGAAGAATCTCAAGGGGGAATTGGAAAAAAGTTAAGATCGAGATAAAAATTGATCAAATATTATAATAAAAAACGCCATTTTAATCAAACTTTTTTAAAATGACGTTTCTTCATTTGCTGTTAAATAAGTATTCGAGAGAAACTGTTAATAATGCTTTTTTCTAAAGCTATATATTATACTCTCGAACTAAAAGTGAAAAATAATGGCTGGTCGTCTTTTAAGTTTTATAAAATTAATGTGCATTCATTTCTTCTGCGATTTCTTTACCACTTAAATTAGAAAAATAATAAGTTGGCCAATTGTCTAATTCTTTTAAAAGAGTGACATGATCTTCATTACCAAAATAAATATGGTAATGATCTGCTTTTGTTGGATAAATACTATGGTCACTGAATTGAACATGTTTTGGTACACCATCTACTTTTCCAACTAAATCAAATAAATACCGAACGCCTCTATTTCCAGATTCATAAGTCAAAATTTCGTATCCATGATACTTATATTCCCCTGTTTTTCCTTTTCCGTTTTTATAAAACGTTATCGTATTATCTTTTATAACGATTCGTTCAATGTCTGTTTCATACCCAACTTTGTAATATTCTTTGTACTCTTCAAAGGTTTTATCTTTCTTCGTTTCTACTTTTTTCTGTAAGACCTCATCTAAGGTTCCATCTAATAGATATGGATAGACCGATTGCCAATCTCCTTCCCAATCTGATAATTCTCTATCTTCTACTTCATCATCTTCAAATATCCCTGAATATATTTCTTTCTGTTTTTCATCATCGTGACTATGGTTATGATTATAGCTATGATCTGTACTTTCTGTAGATTCAGAATTGGAATCAGAAGAAGCAGGCTCTGATTCAGAGGAAGCATTTTCGACAGGTGTATCTACTTTTTCTTGACAGCCTGTAAGGATTATACCTAATAAGATAAACACATGTATTGATTTGATAAGTTCCTTTTTCATAAATAAAATATCTCCTTTTCCTTTTTAATCATCGATTCAAATCGTAACAATTACTATTTAAACCTTTATGAATATACTATGTTTTAAATCTTCTGTAAAGCGTGATGATTATGATTTGCATTATTTTTGTAATTTAATAAAAGATCGAATGTATATAATTAAATAAATTTTAAACAAACGGGAGTATTCTTCAATAAGTAGGAACGCTTTTTTTACTAAACGGGTACTAGAGTTCAATAAGTGCGATCCATCTTAAACAGCCTTTGGTCTTCAACAATCGGGCGCAATTCTGCAGTAAGATTTGTGCTCTTTCTTCATGTTTAGGGCCAGATTGTGGAGTAATTCCTAGTATCTTAAATGACGATGAACGGTGACAAGGTTTGTTTGATACAGAAAAACTTCAAGGGAACTTTTCATTGGAAAATTAAGAATATCTTAAGAAAAATATTCATTAAGTATTAAGATTTTCCAGTTAGTATAAAGACAGTAATAGAAAAGAAGTTGAGGCGCTGCTCTGTCTTGACATGACAGAAAACGAGTTTGTCCTCTAATTAAATAGAGTTATATAAAAAATAGTCTGGAGTGATATGATGAAAAGATTTCTTGCAGCCATTATTATTTCTTTAACCTTGTTTGGCTGTTCTGCTCAGGAAAAAACGAACGAATCTTTATCGTTTGAGTTTGTGAGCTGGGACAACAAAATGTATGTGGTCAGTGATGGTGAAAGCGTTGAGAATGATAAAGTGGGGCAAAGTATCGGAGAAGTAACGGAGTTTGTTGATCAAGAGGGGCAAAATTATCAAGGAACAGCATCAAATATATTCAAAGAGGGAACAAAGCTCTACGAAATTAAAGGAACTGGAACAAATCTGGGTATAGCCGTTCAAAAAGACGACGGGACATTCATTCAAGGGGTATTATCTGATGAATGGCTTAAAGAAAATTTAGAGTTAATTACTGAACAGGAAATTTCCGTTCCGGTGGGAAAATAAAAACTGTTAGTATGAAAAAAGGGTGAAATTTGTAATTTAAGGATTTCTCTTAAAGAACGTACACAACAAAACCAGCTAAGAGAAGCTAATCATTATTCAACAATCGGGCCATATTGTAGAATACCACTTAATAAGAAAAATCTGATGTTTAAGTTAAAGTATATAGAGTAGATTATGAAGAAATGTACTCAAACTAACTCGTTTTGGGAGAATTCGTTTGGTTGTCTTGATGGCGATGTGACTTGTATCCCCAATAAGAAAAGAATTTATAAAACCTTTTGTGAAAAAAGTAATATACTTACTGAATATGAATGATACATATATACCATTTACCAAATTATTCATTAATAGAAAAATAATATATATATATATTATTAATTCGTCGGGGATGGATATTATGTTTAAGAAAATTATTATTTCTTTTTTTAGTGTTATATTATGTTTTTCTAGTTTAAATTTAATAAATATTTCAGAAAATCATAATTCTGTGTATGCTAGGGAAAATGTTTTTCTTAATTCTTCTAATAAGGTAATAGAAAGTTATTTTGAAAAAGTTAAAAAAGAAGAACAACTAAAAGCAAATTCTAATGGCATAACTACAGCTAGTATTACTGTGCCAAAGTGGGTTAAAGACGCCGAAAAATTTGCAAAAGATGCTTTGAAAGCTGGTATAGATTTTTTAATTTTAGATGATATTAAAACAATTTTTAACCCAAATTCTAGTAAGACTGAAGTTGCATTGGCTACTGTAGCTTTATTCCCAGCTGGTAAAGTAGTTAAAGTAGGTAAGGTAGCGAATTTATTAAATGATGCTGGTAAGAGTGGGTTAGTTAAAGCTTATTCTGGTCTAGGTAAAACTCTTAAACATTCTTCAAGAGGTATTTTGTTTGAAGGAACAAGAAATGAAGGTTGGGAACATATTAAGAAACGTCATATAACTGGGCAAATTAAAGTAAAAGGAACAACAACTTTTTATCCTAAAGGTCTTAAAGAATCACAAATAAAAAATATTATTATGACATCTTTGAAAAAAGGAAAGCTAAGTGGTAAAGCTAAAAATGGTTATAAAACTTATACTTATGGACTTAATAAATATGGTATAAAAAATATGAAGGTAGTTGTAGATAAAGACAATGTTATCATTACTGCTTATCCGATTTCTGGTTCTAAAGTGAAAAAAGTAAAATGAAAGTAGGTTGTATTATATTGAAAATAGAATTAAATATTGAAGAATTTGAAGATTTAACTGAAGAAGAGAAAAATTCTTTAAGATTTTATTATGCTAATCCTATAAATTTAATTGTTAAAGAAAATGGAAAGAAAATAGTAGAGTTGAATAGTACATTTCATGATGCTATTTTAATTGAAATACTTGATATATTAGCCGATTTTAAAGATAAAAAGAGAAGGAAACGTCATCTGGAGGCATATGATAATGCCGAATCATATTTGTTTGAGAGAGAGAAAGATGAATTGATTATTTTGAATTTTGATGAATATGATGAAAAGCAAGAATGGAAAAAATCAATTGGATTTATGGAATTTAAGAATGCTTTTGTTAAAGAAGTATTAAATTATTTAGAAAAATTAGTTAATCGTTTTCCAGAGGCTATTAGTAGTGAATCATATTCACTTATGAAGGATTCTTTAAATAAATTAGTTTGATTTTAGGAAAAGAAAAAGGTTGCAGGATCTGCAGCCTTTTTCTTTCCGATAATTGAATTAATCTATATCTTTTAAAAGGGGGCGAATCAGGAAAATGCGGTTATCTTTACTATGAAAATCAGGAGTATTTAAAGTATCCTAAGAAGATAAAACTGATTCCATTTGCTATATATCGCTTTGTACTAGCTATTGTGTTTTGGATATTTATTCTATAATTCAACGGGGTTAATATCAAAGGTTCAATCCGGTTTCAATAACTTTCAATCTTCCGCAATCGGGCGCGTTTCTGGAACTGATCTGACCCCTGTCAAGTAGACATAAAAAAATAAGCGCAGTTAAGAAGCCTGACTTCTATATTCGATAGGAGTCAGGTTGTTTAGCTTGGTTTGAAACCTTTCGTGGTTATAAAAGTGAATGTAGTCTTTAATAGCCCTTCTAACCTCTTGTGAAGTTTTAAAAGTATGCAGGTTAAAACATTCTGTTTTTAAATGACTAAAGAAATTTTCCATACTAGCGTTATCCCAACAGTTGCCCTTTCTAGACATACTAGCTTTCATTTTATTTCTTGTGAGTAGCTGATTATAGTTATGGGAAGTGTATTGGTATCCTTGATCACTATGGAGAAGGAGTCCCTTTACATTCCTTCCTTTTATGGCTTTTTTAAGAGTATCCAAGACTAGTTTATAATCATTACGTCTACTAATTTGGTACGCAACAACTTCGTTATTATATAGGTCTTTGATGGCAGACAAGTATAGTTTCTGTCCATTGAAAATGAGGTACGTAATATCCGTTACCCACTTTTCATTAGGGCGAGAAGCGTAAAAGGATCTATTTAAATAATTATTCGAGATAAGATAAGGTTCTTTCTTACCGTAATAAATTCGTTTCTTCCTGATAATTGCTTTAATACCTAGCTCACTTAGTAACCGTTGAACTTTTTTGTGATTAATATGAATATCATAGGTCCTCTTTAACCAAATTTGTATTCTTCTATAGCCATAGATGCCCTTATATTTCTGATGACATTCTATTATTTTCTGCTTTAGCTTCTCATCCTCTATCTGCTTTTCCGAAGGTAATGCTTTACGCTTTATCCACTTGTAGTATCCACTTCTTGATACTTTAGCTAGATGACAAAGTAGCTGTATAGAGTGAGCTTGTTTAGATAAATCATTAATGATTGGAAATAGAATACTAGGTTTTAGATTCATTCCTCCTTTCACATCTTTAAAAGCTTTTTTAATAGTTCATTCTCAGCTTCTAATCGCTTTATTTTCTGTTGGGTATTTTCAAAGGTAGATGAAGAGACTCTACTAGACCCACTTTTTCTGCCACGTTTTTCTCTAAGACCAACCATCCCATCTTCACTAAACTGTTTAACCCATCGTTGTATGTTTTTTCGATGAGTGTTTAATTCTCTGGAAACGGCTGCATAATTCTTCTTTTGATGAAATAAATCCACTGCTTTTTTCTTGAATGATATATCATAAGTCTCTGCTTTTTTCTCCATAAAAAATACCCCCTTAATAATAGACAGATTAATGCGCTTTTTAAAACGTGTCTACTATAAGGGGAGCATACCAGAACAACGGAAACGCTCTTTTCTTTTTCAAGTAACCAGTTCAAAAATCTAAAGATTTGTGTCACTCGTCACGTGTCCTTGAACAAGATAGAAGGGGGCTTTCTTGATTTTACTTTTTCGCGTTAAATTCTCATTTAACGCATTTTAGAATAAACTAAGTAAATTTATGTTTATTCTAATCAATTAAAACAATTAGAGCGTTGACGGTTGACACAAAAGTCTTTACTAATAAATCTCTTTATACCAGTATTTATTTTAAAAAGTCTATACTTTTGTGTCAAAAAAAATGACGCAAAAGTATAGACTGTTATGTGAAATGACACAAAAGTCCTTACTATCTTGTAAATATAAGAATAATAAATGATTTACGGGATTAATCGTTTTTTATTTTTTGATCTTGTTGATGTTGACAACATCTTAGCTATTCCATTAAAGGGCCATTTAACGGAAGAAGATAAATATTGAATACTTATGGTAATGTTAGTTTGGTGTTTGTGAAAGAGTGTACTTAAAGTAACGGGGGATTTTTTTATCGAATTTGTAAGGTGAAAATTATAAACGAAAACAATTGATAGAAATTGTGCAAACAACTGAATTTTATATAATATTGAACCTGAAAAATTTATAAGCCAACAGTCCAGTTTTTTATACTATTTGCTCAATAAGAAAGTTTCCACTATTTTTAATAGTCACATATAAAATGTTGTAATGTAGCGAATGAAAAAAATAAAAATTATTGAATTTCGAAAAATGGAGAAATTTACATGAGAAATATTGTATTCTACTACTCCTTAAGATATTTTTATCTTGGGAGTATTTTAGTGTATTAATATATTTTTTAAGTAAAACTCAGAATAAAAGTTGAGGATGGGATTATGAACAATCGAATTTTAATCGTAGAAGATGATCACTACATTAGTGAAATGATAAGGGATACTTTAGTGAAACATGGATTTGCAATTTCCACCGTATTTGATGGTGAAGAGGCATTAAAGATAGTGGAATTACAAAATTTCGACTTAATATTACTTGATATTATGATTCCAAAAATTGATGGAATGGAATGCTTAAAGATTATTAGAAACAAAAGTATGATCCCCATTTTAATTTTGTCTGCAAAAGGAGAAGACGTCGATAAAGCATTAGGTCTAGGATTCGGTGCAGATGATTACATTGCAAAGCCATTTTCAATGATTGAACTAGTCGCTAGAGTGAAAGCCATTCTTAGGAGAGAAAGACATTATATAGACTTGAACAATCAACTGATAAATCCATCTTATCAAGACGAAACGATCCAACTAGGTGATTTAATCATTGATATGAAAAATTACTCTATAAAAAAATGTGGTCACGACTTAAAGCTGACGTTAAAAGAGTTTAATATCTTAAAACTCTTTATTACAAATCCAAATCAGGTGTTTACAAAAGCACAGGTTTATAACCTTGTTTGGCAAGATGAATACTACGGTGATGAAAATGTTATTAATGTGCATATTCGCCGTCTCCGAGAAAAAATAGAGGATAACCCTTCCAATCCAAAATATATAAAGACTTTATGGGGAATTGGTTATAAATTGGGGGAATTTTAACATGATTTATCTTCTTGTATTCTTGTTAGCAGCTTCCTTGATATTCAATATTTATTTAGTTCAACATCAAAGGGTGGCGAATCAAGAAATTACCTATATCGAAAAGAAGGTTCAATCCATCATTGATCAACAAACGGATGAAAATGTTCTACTTTACACAAGTAATTCACAAATGAAATCTTTATTAATTCAAATCAATCGCCTCTTAGAACACAACCAGAAGACAGTGGCTAATTTTCATTCTGTTGAACGCTCCATGAGAAAAATGCTCTCGAATATCTCGCATGATTTAAAAACTCCACTTACTGTCATTCTAGGTTATATTGAAATCATTTTACACGATAAAACGATTAACCAAGAAAAAGAGAAATCCTTATTACAAACTGTTCATTTAAAAGCAGAAGAAGTTTTAGAGTTAATTAATCGCTTTTTTGAACTTGTCAAACTTGAATCAGATGATGTCCATCTTAATATGTCCAAAATCGAATTAGGAGAGATTTGCAGAAAAACGATTCTGGATTATTATGAAATATTAACAAAAAAAGAATTTGACGTATCTATTAAAATTCCGAATGAACAGATTTTTATTTGGGGAAATAAAGAAGCGGTTGAGCGGATTTTAAATAATTTAATTTCCAATGCTCTTCGATATGGTTCAGATGGAAAACTAATTGGGTTACACCTAAGAAGTACAGAGGATAAGGTTTACATAGATGTCATCGATCGAGGAAAGGGCATTCTGGAAGACGATAAAGATCGCGTCTTTGAACGATTATACACGATGGAAGATTCAAGAAATAAATTCTATCAAGGCAGTGGTTTAGGTTTAACTATAACGAAGAGACTAGTCGAACAACTAGGCGGAAAGATTTCATTAGAAAGCATCCCCTATCACAAGACTACCTTCACCGTTGAATTGAAGCGTGTTACATATTAGTCGAAATGTTGACTTTGAATACTTAAGAATTTTGTAAGAAATGGTTAAGAAAAAAGAAAACATTCATCGTTAGAATGAAATTAAAAGGTGAAGGAGGGAAAAACATGACCTATATAATTCAAACAAATCATCTTACCAAAAATTATAAAGGAAACACGGTCGTTTCCAATGTGAATATGCATATCAAAAAAGGCGAAATATATGGCTTTTTAGGTCCGAACGGTGCAGGGAAAACAACCGTTATGAAAATGATTATGAACCTAATCAAACCAACGAGCGGTGAAATTATTATTTGTGGCGAAACAGTAACTCCAAAATCTTATGAACTATTGAAGCGCATGGGGAGCATTATTGAATATCCCGTTTTTTATGAGAAGCTAACAGCACGGGAAAACTTAGAGCTGCACTCCGATTATATGGGTTACTACAACAAAAATGCAATCGACACGGCTCTTGAAATGGTACAACTAAAGAATATTGAGGGAAAGGCAGTCAAGGAATTCTCTTTAGGGATGAAGCAGCGACTTGGCTTAGCAAGAGCTATCATTACAAAGCCTGAAATTCTTATTTTAGATGAGCCAACAAATGGCCTTGACCCTGTAGGAATTAAGGAATTTCGAAATCTTTTTCAAATGCTAAGTAAGGATTATGGAATGACACTATTAATCTCCAGCCATATTCTCGGAGAAATCGAACAGATTGCCGATACCATTGGAGTAATCAAGGACGGGACATTATTAGAGGAAGTATTAATGGAAACAATTCGTCTTCAAAATACAGAGTATATAGAGTTAAAAACGGATGATGTGAAAAAGGCGGCATACGTCATAAAAGAAACATTGTACACAACTAATTTTAAAATACTCGATGATGTTACCATTCGTATCTATGACATGAACACGTCTCAAGGGAAAATATCTCAAACCCTTGTGTTAAATGGTGTATTAGTGGAGTCAATCAATAAAAAAGATAATACGTTAGAAGATTATTTCTTAAAGATGATCAATGGGGGCGTGATCCATGCTTAAACTTATTAAGCTTGAAATAAAAAAATTTAAATTATGGAACTACTGGAAAGCTGTTTCTATATGCAATATCGCATTTATTGCACTTCTCAGTATGATGTTTTTTATAGAGATAGACAATGGAAAAATACCTGTTGAAAGTTTCGATATGGCGGCCAGCATAATAGGCGCAATGGTACGGACAACATTTACAGTTTTTGCATCCGTAATTATTGTGAAATTAATAATAGATGAATATAAAAATAAATCAATAGATGTATTATTCACCTATCCCATTAAGCGCAAAAAAATTATCTCTGCAAAGTTAACAATCGTTTTTGCTTTTACTTTTGTCAACGTCTTGTTTTCTACATTATTTCTAGAAGGCCTCGTATATTTAGCGGACTCGAATTTTAATATTCTACCAGGAGTTATCGAATCAGGAGACATCTCTAGAAATTTATTGACCGCTTTTATGAACGCTATTGCGACAGCAGGTATTAGCCTTATTCCTCTGTTGTTTGGTATGCATCGTAAATCGGCACCTGCAACCATTGTATCTTCAATTCTTATCGCTACAATTTTGAATTCAACAAGTGAGGACTTTACCTTATTTTCAATTATAGCAGTTCCTTTATCACTAGGACTCTTCGGTTTATTCATCGGATACTATTCTATTCGAAATATCGAAAAGAAAGATTTAGTCTAATCCATTAAAATAAAGGAAAGAATGTGAAGAGATAAAATAATCATTATGAGCGTTGTCGCTATTTTCCTAATTGGATTGTCTGGTTTTTTATTTTTGAAGTTTCAATTTAATAGGTCTCCATTTCGGAAGAACATAGCAATGATATTCAACAATCGGGCGCTTTAATTGAATAGTATTTATTTTAAATAAGGCTTTATATACAAGATTTTATGCATAACTTGTGTATAAAGCCTTGATTTCTATTCAAAAAACATACAGCCGTAAACAACAATTTTTAATTGCCAAATACAATTAGGGCTTCTCTTGTTTGTGCATTTTGGAGTTTAAAGTCGTTAGTTAAATGAAATGAAAATAAAATTATAAGAATAGGGAATATTTTTTTGGGGTTAAATTAATGGCGAACAAACAGACTAAATTTTTATATTCTAAATGGATTGAATTAATATTGGAAGCGAGGGAGATGGATATCACAGTAAAAGAGATAAGAGATTTTCCGCCAAAGTGTAAAAAAGACTATTGTTAATATCAGTTTAAAAATTTTCTTTATGTTATGTAATAACACAATTTTTTAAGTGTATGACCAATTTATGACCAACAAAATGATTTTAGACAAGTGATTAAGATCGTTAATAAAAGTGAAAAAGAAAGAACCTTGATTTCTCAAGGTTCTTAGGTCGTTGTAATATATGGAGCATAGGGGGCTCGAACCCCTGACCTCTACGCTGCCAGCGTAGCGCTCTCCCAGCTGAGCTAATGCCCCGCGATAAATCAACATTTTATTCATACTGACCACAACTCTAATCGAATTGTAATTTAATTAGGGATAATGGTCAATAAAAATGCTGTAGTGGTCATGTGATAGCCTATTATTTATTACCAAATATGGTGATGCTATAGCAACCTCACCAACACATAATAACATCCAGAAGCGGCTACATAAGTATTCTAGGGTGTATGGTTTAAAGAACATCAATCCTCATGACCTAAGAAGGGTTTTGCAAAATCATTGCTAGATAAAGGGGCAAATGTTGCTGTAATCTCTAAAGCATTGGGTTATAGTGATTTATCAGTAACAACTAAATATTTGCGTTTAGATGTCGATGAAGTAGTAAATAATCTACGCTCTTATTTATAGTGAGCATGAATCTAAAAACATACTTAGCGGGCTAAAGGGAGCGGTCATTGTGGCTGCTCTTTTTACTTTATTAGAAATGGGGAATGGTTTCTACATTTTAAGTTTTCTTGTTGGAAAATTGAAGGATTGAAGGGTAGTATCTTAAATCGAATGATACAGTTCCAATCATTTCTGGTACAAAACGATTCTTTTAAATGATACAACTAGATATTAAACTTATTTTTTACTTTTACTTATAATGCCCTCCTGTTTATTGGATATTTTGCCTTTATTGTATACTAAGTAAGTAGAGTATCTGATTAGTTGGTTTAAGGTATGTATGATGTACTGGATAATAGTAATTACATGGACAGTGAAAGTGAAGAAGGAGGAGGAGCAGTGGTTAAGCGTGAGTATACACATGTAGATGGGTTTAATTATACTTCATTAATAGGTCTATCAGGAATATATATATTTCAAGAATTGTATGGAAACCTTGTGTATATTGGTATGTGGTATAACGATGACTTTAGGAGTAGAATGAGGAAACATGGTTCAGACGTTGATAGCAAGTATGATTCAAACATACATTACATTCATGTTATTATTGTAGACCAAAATATCTATCCAATTCTTCCCTTGGAACATTTATATATCTGGTATTTTAACTTAACTGACCAACAGCTGTTGTTCTATAAGTGGGATGATAATGAAGAAGTCGTAAAACAGAAAGCTAAGGAACAAAATCTTGATATAGGAGATTCTATTAAAGATTTTCTATTAACATTTGAATGTGTCCTCCTTGAAAAGGAGTGGGGGGAAGACTCAGCAGCTAAAAGATATGGAGAAGTTGAGAAATTATCTTCTAAAAAATATCAGTGTGATGGAAGCATAAAATGTCGTTGTTATAGATGTCTTTTAAATCGTAGAAAGAATTAGAGGTGGTGAAAATTTTTTAAAAAAATATCAACTTAAAGTGCAACTTTTTCCTTGCTTAATCCTATATATAGTATAGGGGTTTGTACACCATATGAATTAAAGTAGTTTTACTAAGGTTAATGATACATTTGTTAGAGAGCGGTCATATTGCTGCTCTCTTTTTCTTTTTGGAAATAGAAATAAAAGGGTTAGTATTTTCCACATTTTATGCCTGTTGACCCTGCTACGACAGTGTGAGGCTAGCACTTCAAAGCACACTAACAGGGTGTTCTTATAAACACCGACACGATAGGCATTATACCCCAATCTTTTGTAGATGAAATTACAGCGCCCTCTTTATTTACAAAAGGAATGTCGATAAGTAAAAAATAATCATTGAAAAATTTAAAGATGGCTTTAGCAAACACGATTAGGTGCGAAGTCATGAAAGGTTGACAGCCTTTTATATAAAATCCTGAAAACAATGGAGGAAATTAATTATGGAAAATAAAAATACAAAAAAAGAATGGAAAAAAATGAAGTTTTACTTTGTTAATTCTGAATTATTCAATGAGTATGGAGACAAGCTTAGTGCTGCTTATATATATATTGGTGACGATTCAATAAAGTTGACTTCACAGCCTACTCTGGAATATAAGGATAATGCTTTGGACACGATAGATTGGTCTTGTATCGAGATTGAATACTAAAGCCTATCAAAAAACAAATTTCAAATTTAGCATCTGAAATAATGTCTCATATCTTTTATAACGATTCAAGTTCTAGAGTTGTATTCCCTAATTATAGATACAATTGCTGAGGCAACTATCAAACAAATAAACTATGTAAGGAGTGAATTTACATGCAACCGCCTCATGAGGAGGCACACTTATTCTGTATATCTATGACGTACTCATAGGGATAGGTATAATTTTATGCCTATATTAGACAGGGATAAGTGTGCTTTCTAACGGAGGAATTGTGTGTAAAGCCACTCCTTTTTTGTGTTTGTCTAAAGAGCGGCAAAACAAATTCAAGTATAGAAAGAGAGGGACGAGTAGTAAAAATAATGTGAGTGAGATAGTGCGAAATTTACACTACCCTAGTGAAAATTTTGCATTAGGGGTAGTGCAAAAAATGTAAAAGGGTAGTGCGAAATTTGCCCAATATAAGAGAAGACATTAGAGGATTAAATAAGAGAAATAAATAAACAGGTCGCTGACGCTCCTAGTCGCTCCGCTCCTTTCTATTTCTCTTCTATCTATTGCAAACGGGGGATTAAGACTTAGGGAAGTAAGTCGTTATGAATCCATATAAATTAAAAAGAATTGAGGTCATAGTGTTGAAAGAAAATAAAGTAGCATTTATCAAGTTTAACGCAAATTTAATGAGTGATTATGAGTTAAAGGTCGGAGAAACGCTTGTATACGGTGCATTGGTATCGTTTAGAAATATGAGTATTCAATCCAATGCGAAAGATGAAAAGGGTCATGTATACGCTTATCCACCTATCTCAAGTATTGCAAACATTACAGGACAATCAGAAAGAAGTGTTAAGAGTCATATTCAAGTTTTAGAACAAAAAGGATTAATGACGGTGAAAAGGTCTTATAAAGAAGGCAGTAAAGAGAAAAATGTAAACCACTATTATCTCAACACTGAGGTGTTAGAAGTCTATTTTACTGCTGATGCGACTGAGTCGATTAAGACTGCTAAACCAAAATCTAAGAATAAAGAAACATATAAAGATTTAAGACAAAAGGTGTTCATTGCTGATGCTGAAATCGAGAAATGGTTCACTCATTATCAAGGTGAACATAATAATAACTCAGCTAAGAAGCTAAACCAATTAGCTGAGAAGTATGGAGCGGAAACTGTTGTAAAAGCTATTCATAATGCAATGGAGGGTGTAAATATTGACACTCTATCTCAAGGTTCAACAGGTCTTATTCTAAGCAGATTGAATGATAAAAACCTAGAGGATGCAAAGCTACAATTGCAGAATGAGAAAGAAAGAAAAGAGCGATTTATGAACGAACCCATTAAACCAGTATTGGACTATACTGCAGGTTTGAAGCGTAGAGAAAGTAGGAAGATTAGAACAAGCGATGATGTTATCAATATATGACTATTCGGAGGGGGAAGTGGAGATTGGGGATGACTTAGATTTAAGTCATCTTCTTTTTTATATTTGAGCTGATGATTAAACATGAGGAGCGGAATTTGAAGCATCGTTACGCAACTAATAAAACTTTGGTTTTAATAAGAATAAACAATGTCTGTTATTATTTGTAAAAGAATGCACTTAAACTAATTGGCAATTTAGTTGAAGAAGGATTTTTCAATTTCCTATGGTTTCAGAACCCCTAACCAGTTAGGAAGTCCAGATATTGTTGTTGAGGATATTGATTCATTGCCAATTGGAGGACATTAAAAAAGTCTAGTTCTTTTTTTGTATCATTCTGGTAAAATTGGACTAGCATCATATGAAAATACTTTAGGGGGAGTTACAAATTGAAAGTGGTTTTAGGATTTTTGAAAAAGAGATGGAAGTATGTAATAACAGCATTGATTGCTCTTAGTATTGGAGCTGCAGTTGGTCCTTCACAAGAGCAAATTGATAGTGCAAATGCTAAGGTAGATGAATTAAAGAAACAACTGTCTGCTGAAACAGAAACCGTAGCAAGCCTTGAAACAGAAAATAAAGATTTACAAGCGAAAGTAGATGAAGCAGCTCCATGGTTTAAAATGCAAGATGAGCAGAAACAAAAAGAAGCTGAAGCTAAGGCTGCCGAAGAGAAACGTTTAGCGGAAGAAAAAGCAAAACAAGAAGAAGCAGCAGCTAAAGCTAAGGCAGAAGCGGATGCCAAAGCAGCCGAAGAAGCAAAAGTGGAACAATCAGAACAGCAAATTACAGCAGATAAAGTGAATGAAATTATTAAGGATTATTCTTATGTAGTAAATAACGTTTCTTTTAAAAATGGTGAAATAAAAGCAACGATTGAGTTAGCACCAATGGAACAGTTTTCTGCCGAGGATTTAGCAGTTAATGGATACAGTCAATTATCAGATGAGTTATTAAACCATGAAGGCTGGCAAGTACTGACTGTTACATATCCTGGTGCAGGAACTATTAGTATGAATCGTAATGAAAAGGAAACAAATGAGTTTGGTGATTACTTCCCAACACTGGAAATTGAGGAAAGATTAAATTGATAAAATAAGCATTCCTAGGATACTTATTGTTTGGCTAACAAAACAAACATAATTAAACCTGGGTCTGTAAGATTTCAACTTTATTCGAATGGACCGTTGAATAGCCTGTCAAGAAATGTACTTACACTAACGGGTGCAAGAGTTGAATAACAAACCTTAAAGGACTTGGATACTCTTCAAGTCCTTTTAGTGTTAATTACGTAGTGATTTCCTGCGAGATTTGGATCTTGTGATTTCCCTGCGTTTTTCTATTCTTGACCTCTTTCGAGCAGTCCTCTTTACAAATTGGACTCATTTATTATAATGCGAATGGTTCAATATGCTCCTCTGATTGAGTGGGTTACCTCTCTCTTCTTACAGTAGCATCGAGTAACTCCTAGAAGTTACTTTGTTCCATAGATTAAGAATGGAGTAACTGCCAATGTGGTCTGAATTCAAGACTTGGTTACCAGCCTTTAATAAAACTGTGATTTCATTAGGAGCAACAATCCATTAAAGTTCCAGTAGAAAACAAGGAGTCCTTACCGAATTCCTTGTTTTCTAGTTTCTAATAGACTTTCTCTCAATGGCATAAAAATATTCTCATAGTGATACCTAACATGAGTTGACGATAACCTATGTTTATTAGCCATTAACATTTTCTGATGTAAAGGGTTTTTACTATCAACATGCAATATTCTCTGATGATTTTCTGGGTCTAAAGCTATAATTCCCATATCAAAAAGCTTATGATGATTAGGGCATACTACAATCATATTCGATTTGTCATCAATTCCTTGATGCAATTTATTAAAAGGTTGAATATGGTGAACTTCCGAATAAGAAATTTCATCAATTAATGTAATTTGTTCATTGCATATTTGACAGGAGTTACCGTAAATTTCTTTTAACTTTTTAACCTTTACACTGTCTCTTACCAATCTATCGATGACACTAATTCGGGATTCTACCTTTTTTTTTTCATCTTCATCTTCAATAAAAGATTCTTCCGATTTAGCCGTGTCTAAAGAAAGTACGGAGAAGATTGGCTCGCTATCCCTGCTTGTTGTCATACAGTATTTCTCAAATGCTTGTTTAACAAAAGGCGGGAATCCGTACAATTCTATTATGTCCTGTAATGCAGAACCCTTACTGTTGTATAAAGAATGTAAAACCATATTTGCCCTTAAATCGGTTATTAAAGGAGTAGGTTGTCCTTCTTTTACGGTAATGTACTTTAACATGTATGATACTAAATCATGTGGGTAATAAATCATCTTTGTTGTAATTTTAGTATCAAAATTCAACTCATTAGTCTTCCAAGTATTAGCTATAAAAAGGGATTGTTGAAATTTCTTTGTTATTGGGAATGACAATCTTAACTTATAGTATTCCTTTACATACTCAGCATTTTTTCCTTGTATTAAAATAAAAGGAACAGTCGATTGACTAGAAAAATTCCTAACCTTAATGTAATCCTCTTCAAAAAAAACATCATCCATCTTCATGGCTTTTTCATGTTCTCCATTTGTAGGAAACATTTCCCCACTATCGTAACCTGCTGACAATGCTAATGCTAAAGATGCCTTAACTGCTAATGCTGCTCCATGATTATTTAAGTGTTCATAATGCCTATCGTCGAATAAACAATTGAAGTCAAATTCCTTTGAAAAGTAAACTGGTCTTCTTTTTTCTGGATTGTTTCGTGATACCAATTCTTTAGTATCGATTGGAAACACGGGAAAATTCAGTTTGGATAAATTTAGAATTTCCTCATAGTAATAGTGATAGAAATTCTTTAACGCATCATACTTTCCCTTCGGGTTTTGTTTTTTATCAAATATGTACTTGCGTAATAAACTTTCATCGAGTGCCTTTTCAATATCTTGATTACCAATAAAAGTAATATATTTATCCACTTTTCCCTTGTGGACTTTTAACGAGGACTTCGTTTTATCGCTATTAATGTATGAATCAAAAACCTCTCGAATTTTCAATACACCACACCCCAAATAATGTTTATAGTAAAATCTTACCACGAAATAAGATGTGAAAATTGAAAATTTAGCAAATTTTATAACATTATTTACCCAAGTACATTGCCACGGACGTTCAGAGCGGCTCATGTGTGGCTCTTTGTTGTTTCTTTCTTAAGTTATGCTTAAGACTGAATCTTAGGGCATTATGTAAGCCTCTTATGACTGCTTAGTGTGTTGATATGAAATCAGAAACCACTCTCATTCACAAACTGGCATTTAGTAAGTTCACGATACGACTCAAATAATGGATAGGATTTAATACACTAAGATGATAAAACGTGAAGTAATACACTGAGGTAGTTCGATAGTGATAACCGATAATAGATGCGTAACCTATCTAATGTTGTTAAAGGACAGACATCACTGCTTTTATCATAGTTGTTTTCGATAAGCTTATACGTTTCAAAAGGTACACTTTTTGCGACGCATTTTACTTAATGGTTGAATGAGGGTTTCGATAGTATCATATGGTGTCAAATTAACTTTTGGAACGTATCATAATCACGATTGACATTTTGATACTCATTCTGTACGATAAGAGTATTAAATAACAAGGTGGAATTAATCATGGACAACAAAGAGTTTGGATATGTAAGAGTAAGTAGCAAAGACCAAAACGAAGCACGACAATTGGATAGTATGTATGCTCTTGGAATTGATGAGCGTGATATTCATATCGATAAGCAGAGCGGTAAAGACTTCAATAGACCTCAATACCAAGCTTTGAAATTGAGGTTGCGTGAAGGAGATACATTGTACATACATTCATTAGATAGACTTGGTCGTAACAAAGAGATGATTCTAAATGAGTGGAAGGATATCACGCAAAACATCAAAGCACATATTGTTGTCATTGACATGCCATTATTGGATACGCGGAAATACAATGATTCAATCGGTACTTTTGTAGCGGACTTAGTATTACAGGTATTGTCTTGGGTTGCTGAAGAAGAGAGAACTAAGATAAAGGCTCGTCAAGCTGAAGGCATAGCTTCAGCAAAAGCTCAGGGTAAGCACCTAGGAAGACCTAAAACATCTATTACATCTGAATTCGAGCAGGCTTATAAGCAATGGAAGGCAGGAGATATCACTGCAGTTGAAGCAATGAAAAAATCAAATATGACTAAGGCTACATTCTATCGCAAGGTTAAGGAATATGAAGCAAGTTAAGGGACTCCTCATGGGGTCTCTTTCTGTTATGTGATGATATGGGGGGATGATTTCGACATTTTTAGTGGGGGCACTGTGAGGGATACACACTATGTACCCTCTTCCACACGTCACAAAGTTTTTTGAGAGTGGTGATTAAAGGAGGACTGCTCTTTTTTTATTAGTATGGTATAATTTTCCTGTGTAGTTAGTATTGAGTTTTTCGAAAGTCCAGGTGGCAAACCTTACTGAGTTTAGGTTGAACTAATTATTGAAAGGTATTATTAAAATTAAATGAGGTGAAAATAAATTGGAACGAAAGCCACGTTTTATTGTACCCAAACCAAGGAATACTGCTGAAAAAGACCCAGAATCAATTTTTAGGGAATTACAAATTCCTAGTGTAAAAGGATTGTGGTCTCAACAGGCTGATATATTAAGGGATTATTATAATAATTATAAGGATAAGCCCAACATTGCTATAGAACTTCCAACTGGAACTGGGAAAACACTAGTAGGTTTGCTTATAGCGGAATATAGAAGGAGATGTAAGGGGGAGAGAGTTTTATATTTATGTCCAACAAGGCAGCTTGCGTATCAAGTGTCTGAGAAATCTCAAGAATATGGCATTAAAACGAGTATTTTGGTTGGTCCCCAGGCAAATTACTCTGAAAAAGACTATGGTGATTACGTTACAGGGAAATCAATCGCAATTACTACTTATAGTGGTCTTTTCAATACTAACCCAAAGCTTAATGATGCACACACAATAATTTTTGATGATGCACATTCTGCAGAAAATTATATATCATCATTATGGACTTTTGCTGTAACTAGAAAAGATAATCCAGATGAATTTAATAGTATTATTGAATTATATAAAGATGATATTTCTGAATATAGCTATTCAAGAATTATGAGGGATGATTATGAATATAAAAAACCTATTTATGATTTAGTTCCTTATCCAAAATACTTAGAGAAACTTCCACAACTTGTGGAGTATATTGATTCGAAAATTAGCACATTACCCAATAATGCAAAATTTCCTTGGTCAATGATAAGAGATAATTTAGAGGCTTGCCAGTTATTCTTTTCCTGGGGAGAAATAAATATTAGACCTTTAAGTCCTCCAACATTAACTCATCGCCCTTTTGCAAATGCAAAACAAAGAATATTTATGTCAGCTACATTAGGGGAAGGTGGAGAACTTGAAAGAATCACAGGAATTAAGAAGATTAATAAAATTCCTATTCCAAAAGGATGGGATAAATATAGTAATGGTAGAAGGTTGATATTATTCCCTAATAGGAAGTTTAGTCAAAAGGAATCTCTTGATTTAACCTTTAAGGCAATCAACAATCACGGTAGAGCTTTAGTTTTATGCCCTGACAATAGAACTTCAAGTTACTTTAAAAAACAATTTATCGAAGAATATCCACAAATCCCAATTATCGAGGCGACTGATATAGAGGAAAATCTAAATGCCTTTATAAATAAAGAACGAGCGGTTTTACTCCTAACTTCTAGATATGATGGTATTGACCTTTCAGAGGATTCATGCCGTTTATTAGTTTTATATGGAATGCCTGAAGCCACAAATCTGCAAGAAGGTTTTTTATGGAATTCTCTAAATGCAAATGTCCTATTAAAAGAATTAGTTAAAACAAGAATTACTCAGGCATTAGGTAGGTGTACACGGTCAAGTGATGATTTTGCTAATGTCTTAATGGTGGACCCTACTTTACTCAAGTTTTGTGCAAATAGTGAAAATCTAAATGGATTTCATCCTGAGATTCAAGCTGAAATTGATTTTGGGTTACAAAATTCCGAGAACTTTGAATCGATTGATGAAATTATCGAATTTATGGATTATTTCATTGGAGATAAAACATTCTTTTCAGAAATTAATAGTGCAATAACTAGCATTAGAGAAGACTATGAGAAGCAAGTTCAAAAAGCTACTAGTAAGTTAACTGAAAGTGTTAAATATGAAATAGAATATGTATATGGAATGTGGAAAAATGATTTGGAATGGTCGTTAGAAAAGGTAAAATCCGTTTTAGATACTGCTACTGGTGGGAAAGAATTAGACGGTTATAGGGCATGGTGGTACTATTTAGCAGGTAATACAGCTTACTTAGCAAAAGATACTATCCAATCAGCCTCAAAATTAAGTTCTGAATATTATTCTTCTGCTCTAAGAATAACTTATGGTATAAGTTGGTTAGCAGAATTAGTAAATCATTTAGCTCTTGAGAAAAAAGATGAAGTACAAGTTGACCCTTACTTAACGATTCAAGCTGAAAATATAGAAGATATTATTTCTAGCTTAGGACTTATGGGTGGGAAATTTGAAAAAAACGTAAATGAATTTTTTGGATTAATTAATACCGATGAAAGTGAAAAATTTGAAAAAGGTCTAAAAAAACTAGGCGAGTTTCTTGGGTTTGAGACAGATAGACCAAATGGGGACGGTGCTCCAGATGGTATTTGGATATTAAGGGATTTAATCTGTGGATTTGAGGCTAAGTCAGATGAAGATAAAGAGCATAGTATTTCAATTAGTACTTGTAGACAGGCCTTAGGTCATAAAGATTGGATTAGAGAAAAAAAGGCACTACCAGAAGGTCAAGAGATTAATGTCACTGTTCTAAGTCACAAAAGTAAAGTTCATACTGAGGCAGTACCTCATGCAAAGCACATTTTTCACTTGGAAGTAGAGGAAATAAGGGAATTATCACTTCGAATTACACAGGTTTTGAGAAAAACTAGAAGTGTTATATCGAAAGATAGTGGGAATACCCTATTTACTAAAGAGTATATTTGTAAAATACTAGAACAAGAAAATTTGACATATAGAGATATTCTTGAATTATTAAAAAGAAAAAGAGTTAGTGACATGGAGAAAGGTAAATAAAGTTGTAAAAGCCTACATTAGGTAGGCTTTTTTTGTTATTAATTTAAACTTTAACGGGTAGTAGAACTTACCTGTAATTGTTACTAATCAAATTATATTTAATACTCCTTTGTATTGTAATTAGATATATAGAGAGGTTCAGCAAGATTTATAATGCAGTTATTTGGGGCTGTTTGTATTAAAGCTAACGAAATATAAGAACTTTAAATTTCTAATTTTATATTTCACATATTGCCTTCAATGGTTTAAAATGCTATATTATAGTTCGAACCTAACATTCCAAAAGTTAAGTAAAACCCCGATGAAACATAGTACGTATTTAGAAATAAATACCTACAACCTAGGAATGAATACATATAACTTTTGAATCATTGACCATGAATCGGAAGTTAGTGTCAGAGGTAGTATTTATACGATATCTCTGTCCAAACAAAAATACATATCGGGGGGAATGCGGAATGTTTATTAATTATGAAAAGGAAACAACAATACGAAAAAATAATGGGGAAGAGGTTATCAGTAGAACAGTTATCTCAATACCTGTTCTAAAATATACCTTAATTTCTGTGTTGTTTGGAGTATTGCCTTTCCTTGGAAAAATTAATGCAGCATTTCATTGGTTCTAAAGAGATTTTGTCTGTTGACAAGTCTCTTTTTTTTGACATTTTTTAAACCAAATAGTTTCAAAGGGACTATTAATAAATTATCGACTTTATTTAAAAGTGGTATGTTTTTCTCTTCAGAGCAAGAAAGTAAGTTATGTAGGAATTCATTTATAAGTATAGTGAATGATATAATACTCCTGAAAATTTAATTTTGGAGGTTTAAGAATGTCGAGGTTAGACAGAGAAAAAGATAGGGATGAGAAAAGGCGGTGGCGGTGGGGGAGCATTTATGTTCCTTTGATAGGAATCTTATTAACTACTGGTGTTTCAGTTTTTGCGGTTGTTTATAAATCCGATGTAGAATCAAAGGCGAAAGAACCTCAAATAGAAGAAACAAAAGATGAAACCGTAACGACAGCAGAAACAAAATCGGCAATAAAAACAGAAACGGAAGAAAGCTTTGACATAATTTTAAAGGGATTGGAGGATTATAGAGCTAAGTATGTTGAAGCATATAACAAAAACAATATGTCTTACATAAAAGAATTCTATAGTGATGAAAAAAGTGATTTTTATAATGAAACAAAAGACCATATAATTAAATCGTATTATGAAAATCGTAAGATAGAGAATTTAGAAATGATTCTCAAAAACAATAAGAGAAAAGGTTCTAATACATATGATGCCGTTGTGGATTTAGTATACATTTATGATGTTAATGGAGATAAAGAGAAAGAAACTGTAACGAATAGACATTATATAATTGATATAACTGAAGATAGTAAAATAATCCTCAGTGCTAGTCCTCTTGACGCCAGAGGTAATTCAATTATTGAAAAGTTAGAATAGCCTTAATAAATTATAGTAGCTGTTTTTTTACATTGTTATTACTTGTTCTAATGTAAAACGTTGAGTACAATTCAATTAACGACATTAACAATCGATGATGGGTGGAGGGTTTACCATCGATAATCCAAATTCCATGTATCTTGTGAATGTGGTTTATCGTTTAGAACGAAAACTGAAGCTGTTTATCTGTAACGATGCTTATAGACTGTATTAAAAGAAAAACCCTATCTCCCATTAAGGAGATAGGGTTTTTGGTTCATTAAAGTGATATGTGTAGTATAACCAATGTTCTTCAAGTACAAGTAGGCACTTAAAATAACTTGTTTAAAGGATTAAACTTTTCGTTATTCTCTTTCAGTTCGTTAGAAAACATATGCAGATAACGCTCAGTTGTTTTTATACTGGTATGTCGTAAAATCCTTGCTAAGGACACGATGTCACCACCAGATTGAATATAGGTCTTGGCATAGTAATGTCGACAAGAGTGTGCAGAACAGCGTGTCTCAGGAAATTCCATAGCCTGAGCAAGACGTTTAAAAAAGCACTTGATAGCATTGTCTGTCAAAGGCTGATTGTTCTGGCTAATAAAAACGTTAGAAGATAGCTTGTTAAACTTCTCTTCACAATATACTCTCCAAAGGGATAGTTCTCTGAGTAATGAGCTTGCCAGAGGTACATTGGCTTCCTTCCTTGCTTTTCCAAAGACTTTCATTTGTCCTGTTTCAAAGTTGATATCTTCCCATCTTAAATTGACTAGTTCACCAAGTCGTATTCCAGTTCCTATAAGAGTAAGGAATACAGTGTAGTTTCGTACTGCATAAAAGGTATCTTCTCTACGCTTCTTTCTTCTAAGGTATGAGATAATTTCTTTAACTTCTTCATCAGTAAAAGCTTGAATTCGGATGTCTTCCCTCACTTTCTTAACCTCTGTAAAAGGATTTTCTTCAATAATCTTCTCCTTCACTGCCCAATTAAAAAGAGCCTTAATTCGCTTCAGACGTGAATTTAAGGTGGTTGGCTTATCGCCACTATCTTTGCAAAACATCATATAACGTTTGGCAACACGAGAAGAAATGTCTTTGACTTGCTCAATACCTTGGGTAGCGAGAAAACTCTCCAAATGTTTGTAATTGTACTCGGAAGTCTTAATACTTTGCTCTGTTACGTTTTCATAGCGTTTCTCAGTGATAAACTCATCAATTAAAAATCTAATTAACATAAAAAACCACTCCTCACAAATTAGTAGAGAAGTGGTCAGTCCGTCACGTTTTAGATAATGTCTAAGACCACTACACAAAATTGTCTTAGAAAAAAACCAAAACCGTTGATAATATTGATTTTATGGAGCATAGGGGGCTCGAACCCCTGACCTCTACGCTGCCAGCGTAGCGCTCTCCCAGCTGAGCTAATGCCCCGAATAGGATACACTAATTATTTTAACTGAATTAATAGAAAAGTCAATAAAAAAGGAAAAATCCGTTAGAATGCCATATTCTAACGGATTTTTGGTGTTGTTATAGAACGTTATTGATTTTTAAATATTTTCAATTTCTACCTTTGAGACTTCTTGAATACTAGAAATTGTGTAGTACACGTCAGATGTTTTTCTTTTTTGATCGACAAGTATTCTTATGGTAAGTGAGTGAATGTTTGTTTCGACATCTTTGATTCGAATGTTTTTTACATGAATATTTTCATCTCTGATTTTTTGTAA